>JAQVKB010000059.1 GCA_028694875.1 Candidatus Izemoplasmatales bacterium | reverse complement strand
TAAACGGTGTGAATCCTCACGATAGAAATGAAAATCAACATAAGGTGTCGATTAGCTCAACATCTTCGTGGTAACGATATTGGTCGTAAAGTATCCACCATCTTCTGGATACAACCGGCTCTCCGCCATCGCATCATCCACTTGAAGGAGTGCCATCACATCGAGCATGGAAGTTGGATTCAAATCATCGGAATTGGATTTCACGACGACAATTTCATCGGTGACACTTAATCCCATGCAATAGGTTGATGTTTGTGCTGCCATCGAGATGTTAAACTTCAATTGCGATTCGGTCAATGTGGATCCTCGTTCTCTCGTCAAAAAATAGTAATCCGAGGTACGATAATCCAAATCAAAGACTTTCATGTCAAAACAAACTTGTTTGTTGGCTGGTGTATAGGATACATTCAAGAACTCGGCATCCATATACTTGTCGGCCAAGATGGTGCTACCATCGTTGGACCAAGTTCGAATCGTAATATAACCTTCTGATTCTTCTGTCACAGCATCATCTAAAGTGGATGTTGTTGTTTCTGAAGTGGTGACTCGATCACAGCCGAACAACACCAAAGATAATGAGATTGCGGCTATCACCAATAGTATTTTCTTCATGTTCTCCCTCGCCTTCTATCAACACAATTATAAATCACTTGATAGATCATTTCAAGATTATCTTGGAATCCTTGAACCCATGAAAAAAGGAGCCAAGTTATGGCTCCTTGTATGACTAGTCTTTTCGATGAATCTTCATCCATTTGTAATAAGTGGCCATAATCGGACTTAACATGAAACTGAAGATAAAACTTCCTAAATTGACCGCACCGAAACCACCTGTCGACGCATAATATGTCAGATATCCAAACAAGCCCCCAATCGCAATTCCTGTGAATTCGATTCCTAATCTGACAAAGGTAATTTTCTTCGCTTTGAAGATCTTCACAAGCATCAGCATCCACTCATCGAAAACAAACGCTGGATAACTCGATTTGACCACCAAAGCCAGTCCAAACGGAAGCGTGAAGGTTCCTACGAGATAAAACAAGAGTTTGAAAACGAATTGTCCTGCGACGCGATCGAGAAACACAAAGCCATTCCAGAAATCAATCGCTAAAGCGACAAGAATCACTGGTACAATCATAAGCAAGAATTTCCATTTTCGACGATAGACGAAAACAATCAACATAATCGTCAAGGAAATCGAAAAAGAAATCATCCCGAGGGTGACCCACGTATTCCCTTGAACGATCATGAGATAATCACGAATGTTGATGGTAACAGTATCCCATGCACCAGCCCCTAACGTCGAAGCTTTCATAATATTCACGCCAAATCCCAATAACAAAATGCCAATGAGATAGTATGCCAAATGATATTTTTCTTGATTCATCCACTCAAGTGTGTTCTTCATTCATTTCCCTTTTTCCGCTGACATACCAGCCATCATTATGATATCATATCGAGTCACAAAACGATACCTTTTTGCCGTTTTCCTCAAAACTCTCACCTCCAAAAAAGAACCAAAAAAATCTTTCAAAATGTCATTCTACCTCACTTGAAAATCCAACAATTCGGCATATAATGAATCTTGTGAGCACTTCACAGAACGGTGGAATACAACCTATGAACAACAATCCTGAAATCAAGAAAGATGTTTGGGATGCACGCGGTAAAATCGTCATTGGAAACTTCATTATCATCACTTTTAACGTCGCATTTGCCTTAGCTATTTTTGGACTTCTCCTTGAACATTTTGTGTTTGGGGGAGGAGATGCTTTCATGAAACCTTACGTCTATTATTTTGGCTTGCCTATCTCGGCGATTGTTTGCTTCATCGCCTTTCAAGTGAGTTATAAACCTAAAAAGCGGAAGATTGATCTCTTCGAAAAACAGATGATTGATTTTCAACAAGGTTTGTCTCAAGTTGCTGGATTAACAAGACATTCCACGGTACATGTCATCAGTGGAATTTTTCCCGCCATCCGTTATACGGTGTATCGCACGGAGGAAGCCATCGTGATGTATCCATGCAAACCAGATATCGCGGAACTGGATGGGTATATTTCAAAAGGTGTTGAGTATCATAAATATGTCATCGCTCATAAGGACATTCTTCGTATGGAAGTGGCAGATCCCACTTTGGTTGATGTTTTTACATACGATCAAAAAAAGAAAATCACTTGGGGAAAAGAAACCATCCAAACTGCCAAAATATGGGTTCAGAATGTTTCGGCACCCTTTGTCATCGAAAAAACAATTATCACGGCTACTCCTGTACCGATGTCTACTCCAAAAACCGGCGGAAACTCCTCATACCCCAACACCAAAGGTCATCTCCAACTCCGTTGAAGACCGAATCGCCAAACTCAAAAAGTTCTTGGAAGACGGGACGATTACCCAAGAAGAATACAACGAACAAAAGAAACGAATTCTACAAGATCTCTAATTCACGTTGAAACACAAAAAAACCCGCTCTCCAAAGAGAACGGGATTTTTTTTGGTTTTGTCGGAACGTAACCTTATAAGCTAACGATATTCGAAGCTTGAGGGCCTTTTTGGCCTTGGGTCACGTCGAAGCTAACAGCTTCGCCTTCCGCCAAGGATTTGTATCCATCTTTCTTGATTTGAGAGAAATGAGCGAAATACTCTTTTCCATCAGAAGCAGTGATGAATCCATATCCCTTTTCGGCGTTGAACCATTTGACTTTACCAGTCATGGCAATACCTCCTACTTGGATTTGACTTGTATCAGGGTGTCAAGGAAGGAGGCGATTCCAAATCGGTTCCATTTCGTTTCACATTGATAGCATGTCCATGAATAGGATACACTATTTTGTAGAATTTGCAATAGCATTCGCTCGTGTTTTATTGAAAAAACACATGAAAATCAATCAATAATCATCTTCGGCGTCATACCAGTCCTTGCAAACATCAATCCAACCTTGGGAATGAGAATGATTCGCAAGTTCTTGAGGAGACATCCGTACGGTGCTATCGACGCTTCCCCCGGCCGCATGAACTTCTTGAAATCGTTTTAACGAAACATCCAAATACACTATCACGTTTTCGTTCAAAGCGAAGGGGCAAACCCCACCGGGTTCGTGTCCTACAAGGGATTCCACTTGATCAAAAGGCACCATGAAAGGTTTGATGCCAAACTTGGATTTGAACTTTCCGTTTTTGACCTTGGCGTCCCCGGCCATAACAATCAAAATGACCAGGTCATTCACAAGAAACGACATTGTTTTTGCGATTTGAGCGGGTTCGCACCCGACGGTCCTCGCCGCATTCTCCACGGTATCGGTGGGTTCTGAATGAATTCGAAATCGATCTTGGAGACCGATGGATGTCAGATATTCTTGGACTTTTAGGTAGGCCATGTTGTTGATGTTCCTTTTCTGAGTTTCCATGATTATATCAAACACACACCAATTCCGCAACCCAAATTCATGATTTCCATCGATTCATCATCAAGCAATTTGTACTTGATTCTTCTTATGGTTCGTTGTATGATGGTTTTTGGTGTAAAGGAGTTTTGACGATGGGAAATTTTGGAATCAAGCATTTGACTGGATTATTGTGGTTGGCCATAGTCATCACAACATTGTTAATTGTATTACTACAAATTCGAAAGAAAAAGGGACTTGGTGAGAAGTTTGACACCAAGGTCATCGCTGGAGCAGCGCTGTTCATTTGGGCATGGGAAGCCGTCAAAACGATCGTCATTTTCAATAGTGCCGATTTTAGTGGTGTGGGGGTGTATCCTGCATTCATGTTGCCATTTCATATTTGTTCGATGGCGCTCTATGCGTACTGGATTTTAGGATTTCGTCCAGGAAAGTTCGCGAATTTTATCAAACCATTCTCGTTTGCGACGATGATTTTAATGACATCCATCATTTTGACAATCCCAGATTCCTCTGGAATCATGGGTAATCTACCCAACTGGTCTTTGGTTCCTGACAATATTCTTCCGTTCCAATCCTTCTTCTATCACGGAACACTCGTGTTTGTTCCACTCTATATGGTATTATCCGGATATTATCGACCACGCATTCAAGACACTTGGAAAGCCGCTGTGACTTTGCTTGCGACCGCGGCGTTTGCATTTACCTTAAACAAGATTTTGGGTGTCACCGATTTTATGACGCTCGAATACGGCAACGGTAATCCATTCCAATCGATTCTTCAAACCAATTATCCGCTGTATATCCTGATTTTAGCTTCGGTGGCGATTGGTGGAACAGCCGTTGTTCTTGGAATTGGACACCTCGCAACACTTCACAAAAAACCCTAACAAACAAAAGGACTTCTCCCAAAAGGAAAAGTCGTTTTTTTTCACTAGATTTACATTCCTAGGTCCAATAGGACTCTTGATATCTTCTCTTCTTGAATTTCTCTGTTTTCCGAAAGTCCACAAGATATGATATATTCTCCCAAATAGTATAGATTGATACAGGTGTAGAACATATCCTATTCAGTCCATTCAAATACTTATAGCAAATCCCATCTCTCTGAATTGAGTCTGAACAACTTCGCTTTTTTGTGCTCTTTGACCGTCAATATTTCCAGTCCAGCTAGTGTATTTAGTAATTTCAAGTAATATTGCTTCGTAAAATCATCGTGTGAAAAGTCTCTGTAATCCTTCCAATCAAAATATCCATCTTCGGTTACAGGAATTGCCAATACATATTTCAAAGCAATTTCTGACGCTCGATTGAGAGCATATCCTTTTCCTTTTAATTTGATTTTCAGTGTATAAAAATCAATGTATATTTTGGAGTACTTCAAAATAATATTACCCATATATTCCAGAAAATACGAGATATCGTTTCCTGATTTCCTTGAATTCATGATGGCATTATAATAATTGTTTTTATGAAATTGATTGTTGATCGCTTCGCTAACCAGCAATAAGCTCAAGGATGGTGAATTCCGGTAATTATACCAGAATGATAGAACCCGGGCCATTCTACCATTATAATCAAAATATGGATGCAAATAAATCAAATAGAAATGAATCACGTGTGAAGCAATAAGATGTTCTTCATATGTTTTCTCTTTGTGGATGTAATCAATCAATTGATTCATGAATTGTGGCAACATTCGCCAGTCTACGCCTTGATCTACTACCGCGTTCGCGGCATCGACGATGTTCACTTCATCGTGACGATAAAAACTACCTGTCCGTAATTTTTCATCATCCTTAAGACATTTTTGGGATAATATATTGTATAACTTGAAAATGTTCTCTTGGTTGATGTCATTCGATTTCACGAACTCATATCCTAATAACATATTTTTTACGATAATATCATTCATGTCTGTCAAATTTGCATAGTCTAGTTTGTTCAATTGTTCGATTTTGGCTCTTGTACTTCTTACGCCTTCGATGGCAAGACTGGACTCAATTTCAGAAAAAACAAAGCCATTGATGATTTCCGAATCACGAAAATCAGAGAATTCATTCATCACTGAATTTCTGATCAAATCTTGGCTCCCTGAGAAATTCATGATAATCTTCTCGTTGTTCCAGTAATGCAATGGATGACCATATTGATCATTCAACATCAATTTCGTATATTCGTTATCATTTCGTTTTTCTTGATTTACTTCATTTATTTCATGACGCGTCAACCCAAATCGATAAATTAATTCTGATTCCGTAGGATAATGATCAAGTTTATTTCGTATTTCTTGATATTTCTGATAAGTTTCCATCATTTTCACCTCAATAATAGTTTACATTATTGTTTACAATGTGTCAACGTTGTTGTTTACAATATTGTTTACAATGTTGACGATTTGTTGTTTACAATATTGGATTGGTTGAATTATAATCAGTATTTAAGAGGGAAATCATGTACATACAAAGAAAATCATTAATCTTGCTCTTTGACGAACTCATCCTCTTCTTCATCTAATTCTTCGAGATATTTCATCGCATCTTCTACAGAATGAAAAGGACTAACATTATACTTTGATGGATCTTCGTTGATTCTCATGACAGTCTCTTCTAGTCTTTGGATATATGCTTTCGAATATACGGCGACGGGTTCAATTATGATTACACCATCTTTCACGGAAATCTCAAGTTGATCTTTTTCTCGCAGATTCAACTCATTGATGATTTCTTTGGGAATCGTTATTTGCGATTTCTTTCTCAGTTCAACTAACACAGTATCCACCTCTTCATATTTTCTTACTTTCCTACTTTCTAACCATATACTACCACCTGACACTTACTGCTGCAATCTATTTTCAAAAAAAAGACTAAGAGTATCATCTCTCAGTCTCAATTTGCGAAAAAGCTAGACTCGATGGACCAAACAAATGCTTTCCATATGTTGAACCTATATCTTTGAATTACTTTTTGACCGTTGGCCGATGAATCAATTTCTCTTTGAATTCATACTCGGACTTTTTGTAGAGGTATTCCAGAATATAACAAATTACCAACAACCCCACGGCATACACAACCGCTAAAAAATCGGTTTGGATCAATTGAACGATCAATATTCCCATCGCAATCGCATTGGCGATGGCCCCACCCAAAAAGATCCAAGGTTTTCCGCCAAGTTTCTTCTTCATCTTGTAGGCTGAAAGATTGACGAGCATGAAGATAAAGAGAAAACCAATCGAACCAATTCCTGAAATGCTTTGAAGCGGAATCAAATTACCAACCAAGAGCGCAAGAACAGCGGTAATCACCACACCAATCGGTTCGTTCTTAATCAGGATTGTAAATTCATGCGGAAGTTCATCATCGACCGCCAATTCATAG
>JAQVKB010000058.1 GCA_028694875.1 Candidatus Izemoplasmatales bacterium | reverse complement strand
ATTCATGGTTCATCAACCTTGGAAAACGAAAAAACAGTTTGTATGGGGAAAAAGAATCATCGCGACGATTGCAATCGTCTTCGTGGCTTCTGTAGGTATCATTGAGATTTAACTCCGCATTATTGGCTTCAAGTCGAGGAAAACAATTCCAATCTTATTCTCGACATGAACTTTTTTGTTCATAGTCGTGGGGAAACCATTGAGCCGATTCGGTTGATTCAAAATTGTTCAGAATTTCCTATATGTGTGGATGAAGGATATTTCTCACAAGCGGTGGAAGATTTTGGATTAGTTGAGCATGTCGATTCGATTCCGAGGACTTCTTCGAGTCTCATGACGACGATTGAGTTTACGGATACCATTTCCCTTACCACACTTCGGGTGTTCGATGAATCTGGTCATCTCTATTTAGCCAATCAAAATTGGTCTCGCTTGGACCATTTGCCAGAAGGGACTTATTACATCGTGTTTGATGTGGTGAATCATGTGAACGTGCAATATTTATTTGCTCAATACGTTTTCATTCTCGTAATACAGTAATTGATTCTGTGAACTAGGAAGGTTACTTCATGAAAAAAATACTGGAATCGTTCTTCGTCTTATCGCTATTTTTGATCGTCATGATTCTTTCTCAACCATTCTTTCGATGGTTTTATGGCGATTTAGAAAATTTGACCATTCGTAATATCTCGCTCATACTAGGTGGCGTGATGTTGGTCATCTCGATTGCGATGATGCTTTTCAAATACAAGAGAACTTCCATGTTTTATACGATTTGGAACGGGATTGCGACCGGTTTATTCGTCCTCGCCTACATGGCTCATTTGGAATCCTTTCCAACTTGGGAACAATTCCTGTGGATTCTTCTAATCCCGCTGGGAATTTTCGTCGGTGGAACCATGTTGCTATCCGTAACGCGTCAATCCACTTTACTCCTATGGTTGGTCTCGTTGGAAATTGTCGCTAGCTTGACATTCACGATATATCTTTGGATTACCAAAGATCATGCGGTCTATTCACAAGTTTTCTTTGGTGGATTGATGTCCGATGTGTATTTATGTGGTGTATTGCTCCTGTCTGACACGACGAAAAAACGCCATGAGCAGCTTCAAGCGATGACGTTCGGTTCGATTGTCATCGCGCTTCTTGTGGTGGCTTTGATTTTTGGGCAAGGCGATTTTACGCCTGATTTTTCAGGAACTGGCGAACGCGTTCGCGTCAAATCTCCTCATCAAAAACAACCAAATCCGATTTTTCCATTGGGGGAATAGAATTCTGTCACGGTTTTGTCAAAAAAGAGAGATATATTGGAAATCAAATGAGGTGAAGTTCGATGAATCCAATTCGTAATAAAATAGGTGTTTTGCTTTTTTTGGCGGTATTGGTTGGATTTCTCATTCCTTCCGTATCCGCCGATATGGGGCCGAAGCCGACGGCATATATTACCATCATTGGTGTGGAGGAACCCTATTATTTTGATTTGTTAGTCGAAAAAGATACATGTCCTTTGGTATTGACTGCAGAAGAAGTCGAAGAACAGATTGATGTGTATTACTATACCGACACGTTTCCTGAGGAACTAAACGGATATTGTACTGAAGACCATTATGCGTCGTATACGTTATATTCTCAAATTCCTCACACGATTCGAACGACGGAAAACGAGAATGAATTTTACATCGGATATTTTGCGCCACCAGAAGTATTCCGCATCGCGATTGTGACGGAGAACGGGATTATTATCAGTGATGTGATGACAAGAACGCTGTTCAATGCGACATTTACCTTCGATGTTTCCAATCTATCGATGGAACCCGAAGATTATATTTCTGGTGTTCTCGATGCAAATGAAGCGGACGCTCATGAAACCTTGCCTGTTTGGCAAGTTCTCGTCAATACGGCGATTGCGGTAGTACTCACATTGTTGATTGAACTTGGGCTGTTGTATCTTGTGGGATATCGTGAGAAGCATACATACAAAGTTGCATTGTATGTGAATTTAGCAACACAAATCGTATTGAACCTTCTTTTGTGGTATGGATTCTATGGGTTAATGAGTATTTTTGGATATTTCTTTGTCCTGATCCTTGGTGAATTTGTGGTTTTCATCATTGAAATGATTGCATTTCAAAAGCTATTCAAGGAAAGGAAATGGTTCAAACCCATTCCGTATGCGATCTTGGCAAATTTCCTATCGATGATTATTGGAATTTTGATGCTCGCTACTCCGTTCAAGTAAGTAGCCGCCTAAGGGCGGTTTTTTTCTTACATTTTCATAAATCTTGATTTTCGCTTTCTATCCACCGCGTGACAATGATATAATGAATATGTTCTACGCGAATATGACTTTCATGATGACGTTTCGTCACATGAATGATGAGGTGTCCTATGAATCGTTGGATACGGCAGTATCGTGTTGGCATTCAATCCATTTTTCTCATTCTGCTTGTTATTCTTTTCATCATGCCATTTTCTTCAAGGGTTACGGTTACCAAAGGGGATACATACGATTCCGTTGATGATGTTGCGCTTTACATTATGAAGTTTGATGAACTTCCGGATAACTTTGTGACGAAATCGGAAGCGGTTGACGTGTTTGCTTCTTATTATATCGCGGTGGAATATGGATATAATATCGGCGGGGATGTATTTCGTTACGAAGGCGAGATTATTAATTTGACCAGGAACATCAATCTTCGTGAATGTGATATTTATTTCAATCGCGAGGAAGTCATCAATACATCGAACAGGGGAGCATCCCGTTTGGTCTATACTGCGAATGGAGACGAAGTCTTTGTAACAAATGACCACTACACCACATTCTCGAAAGTAACAATGTGGGAAATCCAACAAGATTCAATCCGTTGGTGGGTTGTCCTTGTTCTATACACCGCCTTCATTTCTTGGTTTTCTTATGAAGCATTTCGATCACGAGATTGGACGCTTCATGATATGAAGCACGATGGTGTCATCATCACGAGGACGATCGTGATTTCATGTGGGGTTCCAACGGTTTGGTTTGAAAGAAAATTGAAACGCCTTTGGCTATTTATGAAGGCTAAATGGAATTTGGTTTTCGCCAAAAATAATAACAAATAAGTATCACTAGGGTTAGTTTGATTAATACGGACAACTAAATAAAAAGAGCTGAAAGAACTTGTTCCCGATAGCGTAAGGGAGCGAGTTCTTTTATTTTTTCCTGAAGTCGCTGGTTATTGTAATAGAACATGTATTCTTTGACAATAGTTTCCAGATATTTTAGATAGAGATTCTTGTGCAAATAGATACATTCGGTCTTGAGAGAACTAAAAAACGATTCTATCGGAGAGTTATCGACGCTGCTGCCTTTGGCAGAGATGGATTGAATGATACCATTGTCCCTCAGTCTTTGTTTGTATGCGGGATGGGTGAAATGCCATCCCTGATCAGAATGAAGGATCAGTTCCTGGCGCTGTTCATAAGGCACTGATTCGATGGCTTGATCTAACGTATCCAAGACGAGCTTATGGTCGATGAATCGGGAAATCTTCCAAGACACAATCGACTTGTCATGCATGTCTTTAATGGCACACAGATAACTCAACCCGTCTCTACAGAATAGATACGTGATGTCGATTGACCATTTCCGATTTGATGAATCTGTGGTAAAATCTCTGTGTAGGAGATTCGGTATGTCATGGTGGTCAACCTTCGGATATGCATGGATCTTCCTACGGACAATGGACTGAACTCCATTGATCCGCATGTAGCGGTATACGGTTGCGTTCTTGAGGCATAGACCGTATGCCGTTTTTATTTGCATTCTGATGGATCTGATTCCCCACCTATCATCGAGGCGATACATCTCCATAACGAGATCGTTGATGGTTTGGTCAAACGCTTTGTATTGAGGCCTGCCCAATGCTATCCAGTCATAATATCCGCTTCTTGAACAACCTAGTGTCTTGCAGAGTAATTGCACCGAATATAGCCCTTTAAGCATATCTATCACTTGATATTCTTGCTTCGTGGTTGGTTCATGAGGCAGGCCAGGGATTTTTTTATATCCTCATACATCCTCACTTTCTCAATCAGATCTTTCTTGCTCATCTCTTCCAAGGGTATCATGTGTTTTTTCGGCCTGCCTCGCTTGACACCTTCTCGAAGTGGTCCCTTGCCACGGCGATCAACACAAGTGCCGAATTCCCGAAATTGATTCACCCATCTCTTTAACATTGATTCGTGCGGGATTTCGTATAATCTTACAATATCGATCATCCTCATATGTTTGTCTAGATACAATACTACAATCTGATTCTTTTCTTCGATGCTGAATTTCTTATGCTTTTGGGTCTTCCTTTCCTTCATCCTTTCCTCCTAAAATCGTACTTTTTTCAAGCGGCTCAATTGCTTTTTGTGGATAACTTCGTTACCCCAAAAAGCCAAAAGACTTAAAAACAATCCTAAATCAAAATTATATCAAAAAAACCATACTAGAATCTCTTCCAATATGGCTCTTTTTATTATTTGTCTGATTTAATCAAATACTTTCCTATATTTGCTTTCAAAAACGACAAAATAAGGGAGAACACGATGAACGAATTACAAAAGTATGCAAAACTCAAAGGTTATGAATTCAAAAATAATAGCATCTATTTGATGCAAAACGGATTTGATATCACGGTTCGCGCCTTGATGGTTCCGCAAATGTACAATCTGTTTATTCAAGTGGAGAGACACCCAGGAGAAACCGAAAGTCAATTCGAAGGGTTTTTGGATTTGTTGAAACAAAAACCTCAAGAATTCCAAAGATTTATGTTCAATGGAAGAACGCTCCACATCGTTTGGAGAGCCACGAGCAAATTGAAAGAGGATCCAATATCCAAAGTCATCAACTGGCTAACGACTTCACTACGTGAACATGGATTTGAGCCCAATAGTCATTGCGCTTTGTGCTCGGATTCAGAAGGTATTGTGACGGATGCTCTGATTGAGGGCATTCGGATGAAAACTCATCCTGCATGCAAACAAGGCATGATTCAACAAGTCAAAGCAGAACAAGACGGAAAACCAAAGAACTTCTTTACGGGTTTGATTGGTGCCTTGATTGGGGCGGCAATTGGAACCATTCCATGGCTTGTCGTATCCTGGTTTGGATGGTATGTTGGCGTGCTGAGCGTCATCATTGGGATTTCTTCCTTTGCGTTTTATCGTTGGTTTGGCGGTCCCATCACCAAACGAACCAAAGTCCTCATTCTTTTCACGACGTTATTTGGCGTTGTGTTTGCGAATTACGCGATCGCGGCGATGATTTTGAGTTCGAATGGATATACCATTGAATTATATAATGTCATCTTGTTATACCAAGAACCAAGCATCAGTCCCGTCTTATGGGAAAACTTGGGGATTGGGTTGTTGTTTGTTGCATTCTCACTACCTTACTTATATCGGAAAGTACAAGAACAAGAAACCACGTCTCTTGTGATTGAATAAGTTCACTCCCCAAAAAATGGGGAGTTTTTTTCGAGGAAACTCAGACTTTGTCAGTAATATGGAGGACAAAGGATGTGAAATGATGAAACAAAAAGTTTACGTACTAATGGCCTGTGTTATCCTGATACTTGGTAGCTCTTCTATGGTCCAAGCCGCCACGTGGGATTACTTGCCAGGCGGTGAGAATTATCTGAATGAAGATTGGTTCTCACTTGAAAACGGGTGGTATTCCTCGTCCAATCCGTTTGTGATTAAGCCGGGAGCGACCTATACTCTTACCATCATGGATGATTATCATCGCGGGTTTGGGCAAGGAGAAGTTTTGGTGGTGATGACATACTACGACGCCGACGCGAACAGTTCTTCTCACAATGTGATTTACGACGATTTTCTCGACAATCCGGACTATCTCACGCTCAGTTACACATGGACGGTACCCTTGACGGCGGAACGAATCTCGCTTGCCTTTTTGGAGGGAGACAACTATTTTCTGAACAACGGACTTTCCCAAACAATGATGGAGGAAGGCGCCACATTTAGCGCTTTTACAACATGGGAACCCGGCACGATTGTGGATACATCGTCCCCTGTTTTCGGTGGAGCAGCGAATGTCATCTCTTATGTCCATTCCCCAATTTCGATCCCGGAAATTCAATCTTCTTTGAGTGCTTATGATGCGGTCGAAGGGGATTTGACATCCTCCATCGAAGTCTTTTCGGATTCGTATACCGCGAATATGGACACTTTGGGAACCTATGAAATTGTATTCCAAGTATCGGATAGTTCAGGGAATCATTCCTCTGTGAGTGTCTTCGTGTCGGTTGTGGATGTCTTGAAGCCCACATTTTCACCACAGTCGATGTTGGTGATTCCTTATCCCCAAACGATGACCGTCTCTGAAGTGAAAGCCAATCTCCATGCCAGCGATAATTACGATGGGGATCTCTCCAATGCGATTGTACTTGAAGAAGATACCTACTCTGCCAATGCGGACGTGGTTGGAGATTATTCGATGACATTCTCTGTGACAGACAGTTCCGGAAATTGTGAGACACTTGAAGTATTGATTCGCGTGTCTGATGAGGAAGCGCCGATTTTTTCGGGAACCGAGGAAATCGTCATTGGATATGATGAAACCATCCTCGTGTCGGAGATTCTCGCAGGCATCAGTGTAGTTGATAATTATGATACGTCATTACCAATTCATACACAGACTGACACCTACACCGCCAACCGATATGTCATCGGGGAATATGAAGTCGTCTTTGAAGCCACCGATTCGAGTGGAAATCAATCCACCAAGACGGTGCAAATTCGCGTTGTGGATGAAATTGGACCGATTGTC
>JAQVKB010000057.1 GCA_028694875.1 Candidatus Izemoplasmatales bacterium | reverse complement strand
TAACTCCATATTATCACCATTCAGGGTTTGTAAATATTCTTAAACGATAATATTTTACACCATTATTATACCAAATCCAAGCCATTTGTCTATAAAATATTCTAAAAAGCGAATATTCTTTTGTTTTTAATAAATTATGTTCACTTTCGTTTTTTTATGGCCTTATATATATATAGGGAAAGAAAAAACGCCAAAATTTGGCGTCATTTTCATATATTTTAGTTGTTATATATGTACTCTCGATCCGTAGGATCGTTGTCATCATGTTCCGCGTTTCTCATTCCACTTGATTTTATACAACTCTTCTGCCGCAAAATGAAGCTTTGTGACAACATTTTCAGCATGAATTGGATACAGATAGTAGGTATCATCTAAGGTTGATAGGTCAATGCAATCATGCCCTTTCCCTAAATAATCGTACTCAATGTGAATTGAATATGTAGACAAAGGATCTTTCTCAAGTTCAAATATTTCTCCATCAAAATCTCCACGAACGTGAAATCCGTCCAAATCATGAATCAACTTGGATTTCCCGAGTCGAATATAGCCTTTGCTGTTGGGAAGTGAATCGACCCATACCTCATCTTCAAAATGATAGGTTCCATCCAAAATCTGCTTTTTCACTTGCTCGCGCTCATATTCGTACCAATCTGGAATCGAAGTGAATTTGGACTCTGAAGTCTTGCATGTCAGATCCCCATTTTCAGTATGCTCGTAAACAGCCCCACAGTGGGTACATGTCAACTCGCTACCAGATGAAGTCATATGTTTCTCTGATCCACAATGGGGGCATTGATACAATACGCGATGTAATCCTTCGGCCCGCCATGGTTCAAGAATCTTTTGTCCTGATTCCTTAAGGTATTGATATTCGTCATAGGAAAAGGCTTGATGGATGCGTTGATTGATTTCATGGAATGACAAAGTAAGAATTTCTTCGGCAGTCACAATTTGTGTGATGTCCGCCTCTAGACGGATTTTACGTTTTTTCAAATTCCATACCGGTTGAGAAAGATAATCTCCATGCATATTCAAAACTACCACAGGTACCTTCATCATCTTGCAAAGCTTCCCAAGCGATTCCGGAAGGATCGCGGTTGTTCCTGCAATCGAATATCTGGCTTCAGGATAGATTGCACAAACATGTTGATTGTGATGCAACGAATGCTTGATTTGTTTGACCAAGACCGTATCGTTTGTAAATTTCCGTTTGCAGATTCCTCCGACTTCTCGTAATAATTTTTCGCGACCAATAAAACCATCGATAGCCACAATGTAATTGGCTGGGTGAGGAAAAATCGCCGCGGTAGTCACAGAAAAATCCACAAAAGCATGATGGGTACAAAGCAAAATATAAGGAGGCTTTAGCCCCTTCATCGCATGTTTATGCACCTTCAGTTTTCTTGCCCACACCGTTGGAAATGCGATGAGCCAAGTAACCGGGCGCAAATACCACGCTTGTTTTTTGGCTTTTGCGACCATATCAAAACGAATTTCATGTTGATCTTTCATGGATGTTCCTCCAAAAAAATAGCGGGGGCAGCCCCCGCAGGATTGAGATGGACTACTGATGAATATCACATTGGAGTGTCTTTGAATAGAGCGTCAAACGGTTTTTGCCAGTACGCTTCGATTCATACAGCGCTTTGTCTGCCGCTTCAATGTATTCAGAGATTTGACAGAGATCCGTGGCGTGATTACAAATGACACCGAGACTAATACGTATATTCAAATGAATCGTGCCGTAATTGAAATCGTGAGACGCAATAAAGTTTCGAATCTCTTCACCCTTCGAGACGGCTTTTTCAGAAGCACAATCGGGAATCAAAATCACAAACTCTTCCCCACCGTATCTCGAAAAGATACTGTGCTCATCCAGTTTGCTCTGAATCAATTTGGTTAAGTCCTCGAGAACAAAGTCTCCGATAGTATGTCCAAATGTGTCATTCACATACTTGAAATCATCAAGGTCAATCATGTACAACGCAAAAGACTCTCCTGATTTCCGTGCTTGACTCAAAAACTGAGAAGACAAATCCAAAAACGCCCGACGGTTATAAGCCTTTGTCAACTCATCGTGTGTTGCTTGATAATCCAACTCTTCCATTTTTTCCATATAACTCGTCATGTCGTGGAATTTGAGGAGGTAACCTGTTTTTAATCCTCGTTTGGTGGTCAAAGGAATCGTTTCGAGGATATAATGCTTTTCATCAATTTTAAAACTATATGGTTTCCCGATGCGTACGGCTTCAGGAATCCCCGTATCCGAAAATGCTTCTTCTAATTTCATATGATAACCGAGAGGGCGATCAGAGCTCGCGTGACGCAATGCTGCGTGATTCCATTCCACAATTTCATACTTATCATCCAACGTCATGATGGGGTCCGTTGCCAATTCGAACGTGGCTTTGTGCGCGGAAGGAGTCAAATCAAACAACTCATATCGAAACATCGCATATAGAATGACATAGCCTACACATAGAATTAAGTATAACGCCAAGTCAATACCCGTTGTGATCGTCGAAAAATAGGTGATACCTCCAGCAATCGCACCCAAAAAACTACAAATCGCCAAAATCAGAGCGCGTTGCTTGTGAATTCCAGTCGTATTCCGATAGGTTCGAATATAGATCCAAAGTACATAGGATACCAACAACAAATTATGACTTGTATTGACATAATAGAGCCACCCTTTTTCCATGGCCAAAACAGGATATGAGGTTCCAATGAAAACAAAATTTTGATCCAGGAACATCGATTTGTAATAGATTGACAAATCTGTCACATAAGTGAGTTGAACCGCAAGGAATACGGTGAATGGAACAATGAGAAACGGAAGGTAATGAATCAATTTCGGGCGATAATTCAAGTTTTCATATCGCTTGGCGATATAGACCCATTGTATCGCAATGAATGGGACCGCAATGTACTGGATATGATTAAACAAAACCTTCGCTTCGAGTGTGCTTGACATCCCTTCCAAAGCATATCCTGCGGCATAGATAAATTCCAAGATAAAAAGCACACCTATAAAGAGTGTCCCTTTCATCTTTCTCACATATACAAAGATATAGAGCGCGACGAGAAGGGAGAGCACTGCCATCGTGAGCGTGATTCCATTGAGAAGAACGTCGTATCTCATCAGTATCACCTAACCCTTTCTTTGTCCATATTATAACAGAGAATTTTGAAATCTACTTGCGATTCAAAAAAATCACAACGTTTCCGTCGTGATTTCTTCTTCGATTTCAGTTTTAAGGCGTGGTGGAAATGCGAGAAAGAAAAGCAATCCCACCACGATGACCATGGTAATGACAAAGTAAAGCGAATTGTATCCTACTTGCGAAATCAATCTTCCAAAGAAGAAGTTACCGATCGCGGTGAACATGGAAAACAACAGCGTCATGATCAAAATTGCGGTCGTGATATTTTCGAGTTTCACAATTCGAATGACATACTTAATGTTGGTGTAGATGACAGTTCCCCAGGATACGCCTCGGAACATCGTAATTGCAATCAAGAGCCATAAAGGCAAGTTCAAAGCGTAAGCCAAGAATCGCACAACGAACAAGATTGAAGCAAAAATCATCATCACTCGTTCTGGAAACATATTCCCTTTGAGGGTTAGAAAACGAAGCGTCAAAACCTCCACAAAAACGAAGGCGGCGTACAGTAATCCATAGGCAGAAATTGTCATTTCAATTTCGCCGGTGAGAAAGACTCCAAAAAAGGAGTCACCGATACGAACAGCACCGATGACAATCGTATAATAGACCAAATATCGAAAGAAATTCGCATTGTGAAACAGTGCTTTCACATCGCGATCCTTTTTCTGTGTTGGCGGAAGTCCCTTCTCAATCGGTTTAATCCAAAAAGCAATCAAGGTTGTCAACGCAAAGAAAGCTCCCGCCATCAAGAACGGCACGGTATATCCGATTTGTTGAATGATGAATCCTGCAATTGCTGATGCAATCACATAGGCGATGGAAGCGTAGATACGAATCGATGAATATTCGATTTTTTGTGCATTCGAAAACGTGGAAGTATATCCATCTTGAATTGAAATAAAGGGAGAACAGAAAAACGCAATCAGCCCAACGATGAGTGCATATAACTCAAATCCAGAGACTTGCGTTAATGTGATGATCAAAAGGCCTTCCAACAGGGTCATAAACTTGAGTACAGTTCGACTTGTTTTGATGTCTTTGACGATATAGTTCCAGCCAGGGTTCGCTAGGATTGTCACAATCGGAGTGATGGCAAGGATAATCCCCAGATTGCGCTCACTCACACCTTTCGACAAAAAGTACATCGACATGAAAGGATAGAAAAAAGCGTCGCCAAAATAACGAATGAAGTAAAAGAATTTGAACTTGGCATTTTCGCTAAATCGGTGCATGGATTTCCCCCCTTTCTTCAAGAACGCTATGTATTATATATCCTCCATTCTAGAAAAGCAATGGATTTGTCATGAAATTGGCGGAACGAAGGAGGTCCATTTTTTTTTACCAAGAAAAATGGTGAAAGAGACCATGCAAAATGATGAAACCAAGATGATACTCCATTTGTTATTTTCAGAAACATCTTCCTAGTTTTTAATGAAAAACTTTTCATTCAAAAAGTTTATAATTCTCGTAACCGACCGTATATCGCTTGATGTCGCAATTCTCAATGAATTGATGAAAAAAGGGCGCCAAAAAAGTTTTGGAAATGTCCTTGACAAAGAAGTTTATCCTTATTATTATCATAACTACGTCAAGTATATTTCTATTATTATCTATAATAAAAAGAAATGACATACTAGGGCGTCTATCTACTTAAGAATGAAACATTATAAGTTTCATTCTTAATTTTACACACACACATATACAGAGGTGGAATTATGTTTGTCATCAAAAGAAATGGTACTAGAGAAGTATTCGACGCACAAAAAATCGCTGTCGCAATGCATAAAGCTTACCTAAGTGTAGGTTCTGAAATTACGTTGGCAGAATGCTTAAAACAAGCCAATAAGATTACCAAAGGTTATCTCGATCTCGAAGCCGTATACATTGAGCAAATTCAAGACGACGTCGAACTCTTTTTAATGCAATCAAAACAATTCGCTGCCGCCAAAGCTTACATTATGTATCGTGAGAAACAAAAACTCGACCGTGACAATCCATGGTCCGATAACGATGATCGTCAAGATCTGATTCTCCAAAAATATTTGTTCAAGAACGAAAGTAAAAAAGACTTCTTGAAACGAATTTCTTTAGGAAAGCCCACGCTTGAAAAAATCTTCCGTCGCAAAGAAGCGATTTTTGCGGGGCGTAACCTTTACGCCATAGGAAGAGAAGGGAATATCACCGGCAGTAACTGCTATGTGACCCAAGATCCCGAAGACAGCCTTGAAAGCATCTATAAAGTCGATTATCAAATCGCCAGAACCTACAGTTATGGTGGTGGACAAGGAATGAACCTTTCGAAGATTCGTCCTCGAGGTGCCCGTGTCAATAACACGTCCAACACCACACCCGGTGTTATGGTGTTTGCGGAGAAATACTCGCACACGACGCTCAACACCCAACAAGATAGTCGGCGCGGCGCTTTGATGTTGGTACTCAACATCGACCATCCTGATATCATCGACTTCATCACCACCAAATTGGATCTGAACAAAATCAATGGTGCCAATATTTCGATTGCGATTACGGACGCGTTTATGCAAGCCGTCAAGGATGATCAACTTTGGAAAATGCAGTTCACAACGCCATATGAAGTCATCGAAAAAACATTACCGGCGAGAAAATTGCTCGAGTTAGTTGGCTATGCCGCCCATACCATGGGCGACCCCGGCGTCATGTTCATTGACCATATGAATAGTTATCATTTCTTGAGTGAATATCCGGATGTGCGCTTCACGGCGACAAACCCCTGCGGTGAGCAACCTTTGATGGCTCATGGTTCCTGTAACCTTGGAAGCATCAATTTGAATGCGTTTGTGAAGAATCCTTTCTCGGAACATCCAGAATATGATTGGAATCGTTTTGATTTCGTCGTTGGTGAAATGATCGTCGCTCTCGATGATCTACTCTCCCTTCTTGGGGATCGTCACGCACTCAAAGAACAACGCGATCACGTCATCGAGTTTCGTGAAGTCGGACTCGGAGTGATGGGGCTTGCGGACCTCGCCTTGAGTATGCGTTTAAAATACGGTAGCCCTGATTTCTTGACGTTCCTCGATCAATTAATGTCCAAGATGATTAATGCCGCCGCGAAAGCAAGTGCGCTTCGCGCCAAAGAATTAGGCGTGTTCCCGCGTTATGACTATGACAAGATTTCAGCCTCTTCTTTCTACAAAGCTTGCATTACGCCTGAAACAGACGCTTTGATCAAGGAATATGGGCTGCGCAACAGTCGCCTCTTAAGTATCGCTCCTACAGGATCAATCTCGAATATCTTAGGTGTTAGCGGCGGTGTAGAACCTTTCTTCCAAATCAACTATACGCGTCGAATCACTAGCATGTTCGAAGAAGAAAAAACGATCACGATTTGGGAAAAAACCCCGCTTGCTTTGGCGAACGCCATGGGTGTCGATCCGGATAATCTTCCAGATTGGGCCTTGGTCACCAGCCAAAATCTGGACTTTATTGATCGTGCGAATGTTCAAGCTACGATTCAAAAATACGTCGACACGGCCATTAGTTCGACATTCAATCTTCCCAATGAAGCCACTGTTCAAGATGTGATGGATATTTATGTAACAGCTTGGGAAAAACAGTTGAAAGGCGCTACTGTCTTCCGTGATCGTTGTGCAAAAATCGGCATTCTTGCGGGCGTGAACGCCGAAACCCAAGATCTCAACCCTGGGGTTCCTCCTCACATTGATTTGGAAGAACGTTGGTTTAACAAACTCAATCAAGAGACCAAAGAATACATGACCCATATTTCCGTCCATCAAAA
>JAQVKB010000056.1 GCA_028694875.1 Candidatus Izemoplasmatales bacterium | reverse complement strand
AGCATGTAAGGCGCATACTCGTCAAGAGGCGTATTGGCAACAGCACCATCCACGCGATAATAACGATAACCCGCAATATCGGCGTCATCGTAGTCGATACCACCAAAATAAACACCAGGGACATATCCCGTGCCATCCAAAATCGTGCCGTTTTGATCGGTAATGAAAATATCCGGGTATTCGGTTTCATTCGCCAAATCGGAGAAACGAATGTCGTTGAGGAACGAGTCGGTACCTGCTTGTTTTGTAATCACAAGCGGTGTCGCAATCGTTACGCTGTTTCCGGAAGTACCACGAACAATCGTGAAGGTGAACGTATAAATACCAGGCTCGGTATCGAACGACATGATGATGTGCAGCAAGTCGCTTGCCGAATAACTTAATCCAACAATTTCCGCAGGGAGATACGCGGTAACACCATCAAGATGCGTTCCGCTCACCGCTACGGTAATATAGTCGTTGCTGCCAGAGGTCAGCGTATAAAGTCCTAAACTTTCATCCAAGCCCAAGTCCACAGAGAAATTCGTCGATGTGGCTTCACGAACCGTGAAGACATCATTCAAATCAATTTCATTGCCATTCTTTAACGCCGCAACAAGATCCACGGGTCGTTCTGTCATGAGATGGGTATAGGTTACTTGCGTACCATCTTCTGCCGTCACCACATATTGAATTTCATAGGTCTTGTATCCGTCCAAATAGCTGACGCCAATCAGTGTCGCTGAAGTCAAGGTCGCAAACGGTGAAATGACCAAACTATTGGCATTCATATACGTCACATTATAGGTTTTGTTCGACAAATAGCTTGCCACCGACAAGGTTGTTTCCGTGACGTTGGGCGGAGAAGACATATTGATGATCGTACCGAAATTGACAGAGGACGTCATCGATGTGCCAATGATGGACAAACTTCCATTCGATGAATAATAACTAAAAGTGGATATGGCTGCTTGATTTGAGGCCCCCTTCGTCCATAATACATTGAGTAATGAACTCGTTGGGAAGTATCGGTAATCAAAGGAATAGGTACCTTGTTTTGTACCCGAAAGGAACGTAAATGTAATCGAGTAGTATCCTGTGCCAGAAACAATCGTCACAGGGGTTGAAGTGACGGAATAATAGGTGGACGGCACGACAGAACCGTCTGAATATTTGAGGACAAAGTAATCTTTGAAGTCGTAATTATACGTCAAGATTCCTTTTGTATCTTGGAAATTCAAGGTCAAGGATCCATTGTAATTGACCGTTCCCAACGATCGAATGTCGGCGGGATTGGCGACAGCGACATTGCTTCCCCCATTAAAGGAAGCCGATACGATGCCAATGGTTCCTGTTGAAATATTATCAATCGTGGGCGTAAAAACAATGTCAACGCGATAGTTTGTGTAATATTGTGTTTGTGCGAACAAGTCATCGCCCACAAACGCTTCTGAAAAAATCGTGAAGTATCCAAGCGTCAACGTGGTGTTACTTGTAATCGATTTCGATGGCAAAGTCACAACCAAATCTGCAGGATACGATGTGGAAATGGAATCGTTTCGTTCCGGGTACAGAAGCGCTCGATAGGCCAACAACTCGGCCGCAGAAGGTGAATGACCATAGTAATCATCTGGACGCTCACCTATCAAAGCATACGCAGAAGTCAGCGCGGAATATACCGAATAACTCGCTGATGTTTGACCATCAAGGAAAGCTTCCATGGAAATGGTATAAGTAATAATGTGATTATCATAATCTACCGTCCCATCGGAAAGGTAGGTTTCCGATCCCCCATTTTCCGACAATATCACCATCGTGGAGTCGGATTCAATCAAATTGGACTTTTCATTGAATGTTGTTTGCCGTAACGTCTCATAATTGGCTATTACCGCGGCATCCAAACTATCTTGATACATGACGGAAATATGATCATAATCTATTGAAAGTGGAATATCGGAAGGGTAATCCTCATCAATCAAACCAATTTCTGAGATATTAATGTTGGACGGTAATACCGAACCAAAAGTGGATCCTGCTGAAGTTGACAACACATACATGCCGTTGACACGAGGGTTGGATCCTCCCGTTTGGAATCGGGATGCTAACAGATCATAATCCATGTAGTAAATGTATTGCGTTAAGTCAGGGTCTGTCCGCATCGGGAAATTCTCGTCATACATATATTCTTCAGACGGGTTGGAAGTCTCGGCAGGGTTCTCGGTAATCCATGGAACGTCGATGGGTTGATAATAAACATATACATAAGTTCCCGTACTGTATCGATAAGTTGTTTGAAAATACATGGTGAAAGAAGTGTATTCAAGTAAGGTTCCAACATTACCAACTTGTTGATACAGTCGAGAGGCCGTTGCAGTATACGTATAGGGGTTCGATCCACTCCGAACGGTAATCCGTGCGTAAACATAATAGAACCCTGTAAACACCACTTGCGTTGTGTCATTGACTTTGGCAGAATAGTAAATCGCATTATTGAATCGGAAAAAACGCGAGGAAGAAGAAAAATTATAGACTTGGTCCAGTCGGCCAATCAAATCGATATTCGGATTGGCATTGATGATAAAGTCAAATTCCCCACCCTCTGAGGTCATAATACCATTCAGACCGCGTTGTAGTCGTCCGAAGATACCACCGAATCCTCTTTTCCCTCGCGGCATGGTTCTCGTATAGCCACTTGGGAAGATAAAAGAATCTCCATCAGGATAAAAATGGGTCGAGTAATCACTATATGATAGCGCAAATTTATCGATAGAGGCATACTCATTGGCACGCACCGCTTTGATATCGCCATAGTTAATTGCAGTGCGAATGTGGGTTACCGTCACCGGAGATGTCGATCCACCGAGAACATACGTTGCGCCAACAATTCCGCCAGCCACATCCGTTGATGAAATGGTACCATGGTTCAACATCCGACGCATGATCGAGAGGCCATATCCAATGACGCCACCTGCCGCGGCGTTGATTTCTGGCCGCTCTTGGGTACCAGAGGTCGTTTGTTCATAATAGTAACCGCCCGTACTTCCTGATCCGTAATAGATTTGGAAGTTTTGGGTGGAAGACGACGTCGTATAGGTCCCATAATCATAAGTAATGGCCGCAATATTTCCGAAGTTCAAACCATTGGAAAGAATCGAGTTCTCAATCGTATTGACGAGTCCCATTCCTGCCGTGATGCCACCCGCGGTGGCTTCGGCATACAAACTAACGCCGAGAACACCACCAGCACGAGCAAATCGATACGAAACGGCTGTGATGTCGCCATTATTGCCGGTATCATAAACACGTGCATTGCCGGATATGGTCGCCGCAACGACCCCACCCGCGACGACACCTGCGGTATAACTTCCGACCAACCCAGCATAATAACTGTCCGTTTGGAAGTTGGCCACACCACTCGTGGAAGAATTATAAACGGAGATATTGCCAAGATTAGCACTATCTTGAATTGATCCCGCATTCAAACTGGCAATACCGCCAACGAACGTATTGGATGTGCCATCAACCGCATAGAGATTCTGTGAGACCAAACCATAGGAAGTCGAGATTTTTCCATAGTTGATGGTGTTGATAATGCCAAGTGTCGCGATCGGTTGGGTTTCGGATTGCCAGGACTCATGCAAATCTCCAGACAGATTCGAGACCACAATGCCACCGACATAGATATTGCCGCTACCCGCGATTTGGCCAAAGTAGATATTCCCTTGATTTAGCGAATTTTCGATGACGCGACCACTTGCGAGCGTCGTTGTGAATCCTGAAATCGACATCGAATAAGTTCCTAGATTCAGGTTTACAACGTTGATGTCTCCTGCATGAATGACGTTCTGGAAATCGACATTGGAAGAGGTTGTGATTCCCGAAATAACGAGATTCGTCGGCATCGTAATTTGCGATGAACCCGCGGAAGCCATGTAATTGACATCCCCATAGTTCGCGCTATATCGAATCGTGGTTGTGTTATTATTGAGCGAATAATAGAAAGGACTAATTGTGACAAAATAGGAAGATCCATAATTGAGATCGCCCCAGTTGTACGCTCTGGATAGAGTAACACCATACGATGAAACATCATAGATGGTTGCTGTGTATCGGAAATAGGGATTGGAATAACTTGCCCCTGAAGCATCATAATCAAATGTTCCGTGATTGAACAGCATCGCGTATTCAACGGCTTGAGAGGTATTCGATATTCCAATTCCCGCCGCACGAATCAATGAAGAGGAGGAAGCGTAGTACGCATGGATTGTGCCATCATTGTAGAGCTTCGCAAAAGCATAGACATCATTCTCTTCGAGAACCGGCGCGTATCCACGGAGTTCACCAAAAACGCCTCCGACATATTTCGTCGAGGGAAGTCCAGCGGTATTCACGGTGGTATCTAGGTAGAAATCACCATGGTTGGCCACGGAAACGACTTGATGGCGAATCGTAGAGGTATTGAGGATGTAGCCAATCACGCCTCCAACTTTCGATTCAATTGATGTGACTCCAGTAACGAAAGAGAATGTCGATGTTGTACCAAATCCATGGATATCGCCGTAGTTGACGGCTTCGGAGAGCTTGAGTTGTAATAAATCTGCCCCACCGACAATACCACCAATGTAGAATTTGGGGTTCACATTGTAGCTAAGTTGATAGGTGTGATTGTTCATGTCAATCGTACCATAACTCGAGACTCTCGTCACGATGCCGCTAGCTTCACCGACAACACCACCGAGATAAGTTTTTCCGATGGCTTGCGTGCCCAAATCCAAATCAACATCGACGATAATATCAGAAATCGATCCGGCGGAAACCCGACCTGCGACACTACCAACGTAAAAGATGCTCGAATAGTATCCTTCAGTGTCTTCCAAAGCAATCGTCGATTGCCCCATGTTGAAATCATGAACATCCGAATTCGCGCCTAAAATCGAGAACAATCCCGCATAATAACCGGTTCCGCGAATCGTTCCATAATGGATATTTAAATTATAGATATAATAGTTTTCAGACAAATCGGTCGCTGCGGGATTTTCACCCGTGAATGAACCATAGAACGTGACTTCTGGGGTTTGATAAGTGTCCGGAGCCAGCGTTGACATATCGATATCTGTGGTCAACATGTAATCATCGTAAGCAAAAGAAACACCGCTCCGTTGCGTAAGATAAGCTAAGGCTCTGGAGAAAAACACGAGATCAATCGCATTATCGATATGATAGGCTTGGTCGGATTCGTTATAATCGAGCCCTAATAAATATGGATATCGATCATTCTCATAGAAGTACCAACGATCCGTTGCGGAATTCAAGGAAGAACTCGACGATTTCAATAACGATGTCGCTTCTCCTGCTGCATAAGCGTTCGGGGTATCGATAATAAACGTGGACGTACCAACCGTTACACTTAAGAGATAAACCGAGCTATCATAGACAAGATTCGAAATCGTTCCTTGATTGAGGAACAACACCGGTTGAATGTTAAATTTGTTGATGTAGGACCCGTTCACGACGACTTTGGAAACATAATATGAATTCGTGAATGTTCCTTGATTTGTATGTACCAGTCCTGCGGCTTCGAACACTTCGGAGCTGGTTCCGACCTTATAACGAATACCAGCCTCGGTCACATCAGTACGATTATCGATGACATAAACATGATCGACAAGACCTTGAGACAAATTGAGGCCTACGATGTTGGACACTTTATCGATATCAATATGCAGGTTCAATAATTCAAAGGTGGGGTTGATCAAACCGAGATTTTGAATCGTCCCCGCATTGAACGGAAACATCGAATAATAACTTGAAAGCGCGATATCAATGGTGTTTAACGCATCGATTTGCTCGACATAAACCAAATAGTCATATCCAGCGACATACAAATTGGAGATTTCAAAACCTTGCCCATCAAAAGTACCTGTAAAAATGTTTTGGTATACGTTCGATTGAGTGTCCGCAAACCAATAACCAATGGGGACAAAAGTCTTTGCACCCATGACAGAATAATCGATGTCGCCGCCCAAAACATAATTCAGAGACAACAAAACGGCGATTTTGTCTTCCGCTAGTTTGACGTTCTCGGAGGGGGTACTTGAAATGTAAACATCTTCGAAAGAAACGTCCATCGACCAGCGGTATAAATCCTCCGCCGTATCGAAACGAATGTATTTTCCATTGGCCGCAGAAGCACATTGTGAAGCCGTTGAAGCGAGGACGCAATAGTTCTCACGGAAGTCGGAATAGTTGATATATAGCGAGGAGGAAGTCTTGACATCCAACGTCGTATCCCAATCAAATGTTCCATCATAAACGATGAGATCGGTTGTCGGATCTTTGACAGTTTCTGCGGCAGTCGCAGAGACAAAAAAGGACGAAAAAGCAAAGACAGTAATCAATAGCGAAAAGAGCGCAACGAGGCGCATACCCATAATTTTAGAATGGAATAATTTCATCGTCGCACCTCCTTACCAAGTTCCGCCCCAAGGAGGAGTGGCGAGACCCCAAACATTCTCGGGACCGCCCTCCGCTTGGACCGCTTCCACAGAGAAAGCGATTTGAAGGGAATAACCTGGTGCATAGTTCGAAAAATTCTGTCCAGAAAAATACGATTCAATCAAACCCAACACTTCTGGAGTGGACGCATCGATTCGCTGAACAGGAAGCTTAAAGTAGATATAATTGTCAATTTCGCGGTTGTCATAAAAATCAACAAAGTTATAATTGAAAGGCATGTAATCTTGATTTAGAATGGATAATTCCGTGACGATTCCTTCGAAATTTGTGTAAGTCAATGTCAATTGTTCATAGATTTTGACGCGAACGTAAGTATCGACATTGCTGAGAACATCGATTGAAATTCGGAAATCTTCAAAATAATTGGTAGATGCTCCAGAAACGATGTTCACTTCATACACACCGTCCTTAAACACACCTGGTAGTAATTCGACTTCTGAAGCAGAAGTAGATCCTCCGAGTC
>JAQVKB010000055.1 GCA_028694875.1 Candidatus Izemoplasmatales bacterium | reverse complement strand
CAAATACAATTTGATTCAAACCATCCATCATTATGATTATGCTTTGGAACTCTCCAATCGGAATACTCTGATTCGTTCCCATATCAATGTCGATACTGGCATGAGCCGTTTTGGCATTTATCTTCACCATTCCAAGGAACAAGTGGCCGTCGTCCAAGAAATCCAAAAGATTGGCAGTCTTCCCAATGTCTTGGTGGAAGGTCTCTATACGCATTTTGCGGATGCGGACAATCCGGATTCCAATTTCACGGAGTATCAATATCAACTCTTTGCGTCCTTATCGGAAGAACTTCATGGACAAGGACTTCATGATTTGGTCTTGCATGCATGCAATTCCTCCGCGACCATCCGTTTTCCAAAGATGCATATGAATATGGTTCGCTGCGGGATAGCCATGTATGGTTATCCCCAAGTGAAAACCAAATTGGATTTGCAGCCATGCATGAGTGTCTTTGGGAAAGTCACCGATCTCCGGGTGATTCATATTGGTGATACGGTCAGTTATGTTCGCCAACACGAAGCCAAAGAAGATGAAGTTGTCGCGACGATTTCCATCGGCTACGCGGATGGGTATCTTCGCGCCAATACAAACAAGGATTTCTTTTTGTACCAAGGCAAATATCTCCATCAGATTGGCAAAGTATGCATGGATGCGATGATGGTCAATGCGACGGGTACAGATCTCAAGATTGGTCAGTTCATCGAAATCTTCGGAAAGAACAAAACGGCGACAGTGGTCGCAAAACATACCAAAACCATTGAGTATGAAGTGTTGACAAATTTGTCTTCCAGAGTCAAACGGTTCTATCTCAAATAACACAAAGTGCTTTTCATTAACAAGTCATCTAGTTTGGTAGATATCGACATTTGGATTGTGGCTCACTCGCTTTTTCAATCCAAATTGGAATCTACCTTTTCTTTTGGTTTGATGTTCAAGATGTGCGATGGAGCTTCTTTATTATGACAATGTTTTGAAGTGGTGGAAGAGATTTTTCAGAAAGAATCCTCGACACTAGAGCATTTCATGGGGAATTCTTTTCCTTCATTACAGTGAAAAAATGAATCATCCCTTGCGACCATGTGCTCGATGTGATATTATTTCGATGTGAATGTTTTTGAACGATACATCATATAGGGGGATTCTAGAATGAAAAAATTATGGGTTTTAATGCTTATGCCATTTGTTTTTCTGATGCAAGGATGCCTGTCATCCCATACCTATGAAATTATGACAGATTCCATGTCGCCAACCATTCAATTAGGGGCGACGGTGAAAGTGGAGGATGTGACTGCGGATGATTTGGTGACTGGAGATTTGGTCATGGTTCGTCTCCAAACAAGCGTGGACGAAAGTGGAAGTTCCATCGATATCAATGCTCCAATGATGATTGCGAGCATCGAAACCCAAAATGACATCAACGGAAACGCTCAAACTTATTTTCAATTGACAACGAACAATGCAGGAATGTCGGTAACCGTAACGATTGACGATATTCTTGGACGAATTATCGAAATTAATAATCCATAATCATCAATTAATCTCAAGAGCATGAAATGCCAAGTCGAGCTGGACTTGGCATTTTTCTTTTCGATTCCATTTCAAGTGCAACAAAGATCTCAACTCTCTTACTTACAAAGCATTTGGGGAGGAGAAGGTTTTTTTTATTCAAAATAAAAGAAGCTTGCTCGCGCAAACTTCTGTTTTGGTTATTCTTGATGTGATTTCCAGACTTGTTTGATTTCTTCGTACAATTGATCATCGATTTGTGGATTTCCGTTTTTTTGACAAGGAATCCGTTGTTCTTTCGCGACAATCGGATCGGTACATTGTAAATCATTTCGGAAATGATCTCTTACAGACTTGATTCGAAGGTTTGGAACTTCTTTTGGAATTCCGCCTTCGAGAATCGAACGATACGCAAACATTCCCGGCAAGAACATGTCCATCGCTTCATAGACATCAATCGTATCCGCTTTTTGATTTCCTTTGAGTTTCTCCACGAAGTTGTACATCGTATAGAAATCACTTCCACCATGACCATATCCACTGGCAATCTCAGACAACTCATCCTTGGGTTCATAGGTTACAGGGGTTCCATCGAACGCATCTTCCTCTGAATCTAGGTTCAAATAGATTCTTTCGACATCTCCATTTACCAAGTCTTCTCTTGCGGATTCCATTCTCCCTTTGGTTCCGTAAAGCGAAAACCAAATGGAGTTCTTCGAAAGGTCTCCATGAATGCTTTTGAGGATGGCCCCATTCTCAAACTCTATCATTTCGATGCCTGCAGTCGCACCCAACTTGCCCATTTTGGCGGCTCTAGAACCGTAGGGGATTTCATATCCAGTCACTTTGACCGGTCTTAATCCTGTGATATGAACGATCGGTCCAATCGAATGCGTCGCATAAAAGGTCGCATACATATGATTTCGCCAATGGTGCTTGTCACCATAGGTGATATCAGGCCATATGGGCAAACAGTTATGAATATACTCCGCTTCCCCATATTCAAACAGCCCAAGTTTTCCTTCTTGATAGAGTTTCTTCATTTCTCTTGGCGCCGGCATAAAACAATAGTTTTCGGCGTAGGCATACGTCAATCCAGATTGTTCCACCGCTTCAATCAACGCGACGGCTTCGGCCATGGTTTGGACTGGCAAGACCTCAGAGAGGACATGCTTTCCATGTTGTAAGGCTTTGATTGCAAAAGGAGCGTGCTCTGTCGCATAATTGGCGAGAACGACCGCATCCATGTCATGTTTTAGAAATTCATCATAAGAAGTGTAATAGGTGACTTCGTCACCAATTTCATTTCTTGCTTTGTCGAGGCCTTCTCGCCAAAAGTCACAGATGGCGACCAACGTTGCATTCTCGGCTCTTCGGCAGTAGTCGATCATCGTGCGACCTCTGCCAACACCGATGACCCCAATTTTGATTTTGTCCATATTCATCACCCGCCACATTATATCACACCTTTTCAAAGCAAGAAATGAGAATCGTTGGCTTCGTGTTATAATACATGAGAGGTGATTGGTGTGTGGCAGAATAAGTATCTGAAGGCGATCACATTTTCCTATGATGACGGTGTCGAACAAGACGAAAGGCTTGTTGCTCTTTTGAACAAGTATCATCTCAAAGCTACCTTCAATGTGAATACTGGATTTTCCTCGCAAACACCGCCTTTTGTCGACTGTGATGTCACGGTGCGACATCTAGATCATGAAGTCATGAAACGATTATTTATAGGACATGAAGTGGCGATTCACGGACATTGGCATCATGATTTGACCAAACTCACTTCCGAGGAGATTGTTCAAGAGATTGTTGTCTGCAAGAATACAATCACTTCCATCTATGGAACCGAACCCGTCGGGATGGCTTATTCCTATGGAGCCTATAATGACTTTGTGATTTCAGAACTCAAGAAACTGAATGTAGCCTATGCTAGAACTGTTCATTCAACTTATTCTTATGAAATCAGTGAGAATCTTCTTGAATGGAATCCCACCATTCATCACGCGGATCCACGCATGGATGAGATTGTGGAGCGATTTCTTTCAAAGGATACTACGTCCGGCCTTTTATCGATTTGGGGACATAGTTACGAGTTTGACCAATATGATACCTGGAATGCCTTTGAATCGCTTCTCAAGAAGCTTTCAGGGCATTCAGACATCTATTATGGGACCAACCAGGAAGTGCTACTGAAACAAAAATAGCGACCAAGAATTATTGGTCGCTATCGTTTTGATGAATCGGTGTCATTTCGAGATTCAATACCATGGCAAAGGAGTCTTCCTCTTGGATTTCATCCAACAAGAGATAACCTTCCCAAACTCCACTCGATAATCGAATCTCGCCAAGAAACGATTTCGGTAAGGAGAAGGAGAGGGTTCCTGCAGTAGTAGAAAGTAAATCTTCTTCGTAAAATTCTTCTGAATCCTCAGGAAAGATTTCAAGAAGAAATTTCTGTTTTGAAAAACTGTGGTGATCCATCGTATAGGGGATGATTTGGAAGAATTGTTCCAACTCGGAAACGTCGTCAATATCGTTTCCAATCTTTAGTGTTTCAGGCATGGATAAGACCTCATTTCACATCCAATATACGCTTCTATCCCTACATTGTCAAACAATAAGAAAGAAGCGGTAGACGAGGGGGTCCACCGCTTCCTTTTATCGCAATTCTACAGTGATTTTATTGGCCAAGCAATCGAAACCATTCGTTGGGGGAACGATGGATTCGCTACCTGAAAAATCTCCATATGTTACGATCAGAGTTCCTTCGAAACCATCCTCGACCCAAATCCCGATGCCACCAGAGGGCATCGTGGTGAAATCGTCTTCATAGACGACCTCATCACTGGTGTTGATCAGTAGTATATGGAAGGTTTCGCCAACGAGAGAATCTACGCCATCAATCCAAGGAAAGATGACAAAATACTCGTTGGATGTGGTGCTTTCGTCTGCCCAGGCGTTCATGCCGCCACGGCATCCGAAGGAGTTGGAATTTCCCATCCATGGGAAAGACCAAGATGTTTCATTGGAAGGTACATCTTGTGCTTGTGTCACCACGAAAAATCCGCCGAGACCGAGAAGTGCAAGAAGACCCATGACAAGCAATGTTCTTTTCATGAAAGTTCCTCCTTGTTATAGATTTTCCTCAAGTTCCTTACCGAGATAGATTGGTTGATAACCAAGGGATGAAATGACATTCATCATTTCATCATCAGGCGTGTCATCAAAGGGAAAATCAATTTTCGCTGTAAAGGTACGAAAATCGAGGTCGACCTTTTCTGCTCCGAGGGCGCGTAACTTCTGATCGATGGCGTTCGCGCAACCCGCGCAACGGATCCCATCGACATGGATAAATACTCTCATTTGTGATGCCTCCGTGATAGCCCCCACAGGGGAGGGGGTATTACACAGTGATTATACTCCTTTTCAAGAACCTTGTCAAAGAATATAGTTATAATTTCATTGAGTCAAACTGAATATAAACAAAAAAAATGAGGACGCATCCTCATTTTCGTCTTCGGGCCCCGAAAGCATCCGAAGCACATTCTGACAATATAATACCACACATATGAACACGTGTCAACGTATGTCAACATTTGACTACCAATTTCTTCGGATTATTCAATTGCATTGATGGGGTATGGTATTCCCATGATGTCTGTGATTTTAGTGACACCTATTACATTGATTCTAGAAGAGAGTGTTTCGATATCTCTCTCAGTCTTTCTTAATAGTTCTTTATATCGCTTTTCTGACAATATTGTTTTTAGTGCTAAAAACACATTAAGCAAGTTGTGTTTTCCGTGATTAGTTATTCCAAATCGATTTTGAACAGGAAATAGGGATGGATTTAATACCGGGAAGTCATACAACTTTCGAATACAATATACTCTGTTACCATGTGCACAATGGTTTCTTACAAACGATAATATGTTAATAATTGTTAAGAACTTGTCATCAGGTATCTTATATATGGAAGATACTGCTTGTCTATCTTGTGATGTCATAGAAGCATAGAAGTTACAAACATCGCCAAAAGTCCATCTTGTTGAAAGAACCCACAACGGAACATAAGAATATGTCGAAAGGTAATGAGTAATGGAGTCGGACGACTCAAATGAATCTGAAATCAATCTTTGCAATTGGGCTATTAATTTAAGGTTGCGTTTATTCTGACCGTGTTCATAGCTTTCAATTCGAAGATATGCATCATCCTCATGCATATATTTCCCGCTTGAATCTTGACTGTTGAGGAATGCATACACTACTTGTGTCTTAATCATATTCTCTGCCTCGAGCAAATATGATAACAGATGATCACGCAATTGGCGATCAAAATGATACAATGCGTATATTTCCATAAATTCAGTGCCATGCAGATATGTTTTCGAGTCGTGCAGATGGAGAAATGGCGTGCGATACCCATTGATTATATTATAGTAAGAATTTTCCTGTAATGTTTTTTTTGTTTCTTGTTCATCTTTAATTGATATACCATTAGATTTTATCTTGCTAATTTGGCCGTCTATAGTTAAGAATTGTTTATTCATCAATTAATCACCTAGATATAGCATATCACAATATGACGAGAAATTAAATAATAAATTGATTCTATAAATGGTCAATCATTATTCCCTCCAATATATAAGATAAATCTTGTTTCCTAGAGACGAAACTCGTTCATTATGACTGATCAATATGGTATTACGTAGGTACAATCAAGTTGTTGATTACAACTACAGCATGACAAAAAGGGATAATAGAATACATACTTCACTAATTCAATTTGATAAAGCAAAAAACAACAGAATGGCGCGATTCTATCGATTTTTCCCACTTTTCAATCTCATGCGATTCCATGGTTTTCCTCACACGAATTTCTTAAAAATAATCCTTGAGAAAAAAGCGCTTTCATTGTATAATAACGATGGTAGGGAAATTCAGAACTTCCCCGCACATCTCCGAAAGGATTCGGACCATCAAAAGTCGACCTGAAATCTCCATTTTGGGTCTTTTCTATCTTCTAAACCAAAAAAACCAGTTACTGGTTCAAAATACACTTTACAAAGAGAGGCGACAAAATTGTTTAAAAGTGAGTATCTGAACGATTTATTCAAATCTGTTTCAGAAAGAAACGCGAAGCAGAAAGAGTATCTGCAAGCGGTCGAAGAATTCTTCGAGTCGATGGATTTCATCGTGATGGAAGATCCGCGGATTCAAGCCAACGCCATTATGGAACGCTTGATTGAACCTGAACGGACCGTCAAATTCCGCGTGACTTGGATTGATGACGCTGGCAAAGTCAACGTCAATCGTGGTTACCGCATTCAATTCAACTCGGCGATTGGACCGTACAAAGGCGGACTTCGTTTCCACAACTCGGTCAATGAATCGATTCTCAAGTTCCTCGGTTTTGAACAAACCTTCAAAAACGCGCTCACCGGCCTTCCGATGGGTGGCGGTAAAGGTGGATC
>JAQVKB010000054.1 GCA_028694875.1 Candidatus Izemoplasmatales bacterium | reverse complement strand
CATGCATTGACGTCGCGAAATCGGCGCGTACACGAATCACGGTATCCCCAAAAATCGTGGTACGTCCACCATTTTCCACTTTGACTGAGACCACGTCTTGATCTTTGAGCCCGAATTTGACAGCGTCATCGGGTGTCACATGAATGTGACGCTTCGCGATAATCACGCCTTCGCTGATTTCAACTTCGCCTTTGGGTCCAATGAGTTTGCAGGGCGCGCTGAGTTTGGTGTCTCCGGATTCACGAATCGGAGCTTCAATCCCAATCCCTCTCGCATCAGTCAACGACAATTCGACTTGCGTCGCTTTGCGAACCGGTCCGAGGATGGCGACATTAGCGAGTTCGCGTTTGGGTCCGACGACCGTGACGCGTTCGTTGCTCGCAAATTGTCCTGGTTGTGAGAGCATTTTTTTGATAGTCAGTTGCGCTCCAGCGCCAAATAGCGTTTCGAGATCCGCTTGTGTGAGATGAACATGTCTGGCAGATACTTCTACCAATACCTTTCGTTCCATGAGTGCCTCCTTGTAAGAAATGTCATCATCGATATTGTACTACTTTCTGCGCTTTTTTACAATTGTAAAACGACCTTTGGGTTGCAAAAAAAATACGCGATGGTATAATAGACTGGCAACCGCAGTTCGAAACCATCCTGCGATATCAAAACTATGGAGGTATTTTCTTTTGGCAAATGAATGGTTATGGTTAATATTCGCCCTTACAAACTTTGTACTTTTAATTGGAATGTACAAATTGTTCGGGAAAATGGGGATTTTTGTTTGGGTTGGGATTGCGACAATTCTTGCGAACATCCAAGTGATTAAGAGTGTGGAACTTTTCGGTTACATCGCGACACTCGGAAACATCATGTATGGCACCATCTTTTTGGGTACCGATGCTCTGAATGAGATCTACGGCAAAAAGTCTGCCAAGAAGGCCGTTTATATGGGCTTCTATGTCATGATTGCAAGCTTGATTTTGATGCAACTCTCGATTCTATTTCAACCCTCTGCTTCGGATACTGGACAAGGTGCTTTGGTCACGATTTTTCAATTCTGGTTTTGGGTTGTGCTTGGAAGCATGACGGCTTTTATCGTCAGTCAGTTGCTTGATGTCACGTTGTTTCAGTGGATTAAGTCGAAATTACCAGGGAATCGTTGGCTTTGGTTACGAAACAATGGTTCGACGATGATTTCCCAGGCCATCGATACGATTATTTTTGTTTCCATTGGACTTTCGTCATTTTACATTTTTCAAGATTTGGTGGAAATTGCGTTGACAACCTATGTGATTAAAGTCATTGTAGCGGCATTGGATACCCCGTTCTTGTATCTCATGAAACGGATCAAACCCCTCGAATTATTCGAAGAAAAAGGCTGAAAATTTCAGCCTTTTTTGTTGGTAATAAACATCGAATCTCCAAAGGAGAAAAAACGATATTTCATTTGGACAGCTTCTGCATATGCACTCATGATGATTTCCTTCGATGCCAAAGCGGAAACGAGCATCATCAGTGTGGATTTGGGAAGGTGAAAATTCGTAATCAAGGCGTCGATCGCTTCAAACTGATACCCTGGATAGATGAAGATATTGGTGAACCCAGACTCACCAATAAAATGGCCGTGTTTCTTCATGAGCGTTTCAAGAGTTCGGGTGGAAGTTGTTCCTACGGCGATGATGCGTCTTCCTTCTTCCTTCGCTTTGTTCAGTTTTTTTGCGGCTTCCGGAGAAACGGAATAATATTCACTATGCATCTGATGGGTTTCCACATCTTCCACATTCACAGGGCGAAACGTCCCGAGTCCTACATGAAGGGTCAAAAAGATGGTTTCAATTCCTTGGGCTTGAAGTTCTGCCAGCAGTGGTTTGGTGAAGTGTAGACCAGCCGTCGGAGCAGCAGCACTTCCTGGAACCGCAGAATATACCGTTTGATAACGGTTTTGGTCCTTCAACTTCTCATGAATATAAGGGGGAAGAGGCATCTCTCCAAGTCGATCCAGAACTTCCAACAAAACCCCTTGATATTCGAGACGGAAGGTGCGAATGCCTTCTTCTCCCAATCCATCGCAAACCGCGATGAGTTGATCTTCACCAAAAGATACGCGATCGCCAAGGCCGACTCTTCGCGCTGGACGAACAATCGCTTCCCAACGATTGTCACCCAAATCTTGGAGTAATAAAAGTTCGATGTGTGCATGGGTCGATCCTTTGATGCCATGAAGTCTCGCCGGTAACACCTTGGTATCATTGAACACCAAAACATCCCCTGGGGTCAAAAAATCTCCTAAATGATCAAAGGTGGTATGTGTTTTTTCAAAATTATCGCGATGGCAAACAAGCAATCGCGATGCACTTCGGTTTTCAAGAGGGGTTTGTGCAATCAGTTCCTCTGGCAACACGTAATCAAAATCAGCTGTTTTCATTCAAATAACGTTCCTTGATATCCTTTTTTGAGGTGTCGATATCCTTTTTCTGTGACCACGCGACCACGAGGCGTCCGTTGAATAAAGCCCTTTTGAATCAAGAACGGTTCATACACATCTTCAAGCGTTGCGGGATCTTCACTAATCGAGGTCGCAATCGTTTCAAGGCCGACGGGGCCACCATGATATTTCTCGATGATGCCGAGAAGATACTCTCTGTCTTTTCGATCCAATCCTTGTTCATCAATTTTCAGTTTATCGAGCGCCATCCGTGTGATGTCGTACGTGACTGTGCCATCGCCCAAAATATCGGCGAAATCTCGGACACGTCGGAACAAACGGTTTACAATCCGAGGAGTCCCTCTCGAACGTTTGGCAAGTTCTACTACCGCGCCTTGTTCCACAGGACAAGCATAGATACCCGCCGTTCTTGTGCAAATGGTTTGCAGGTCCTTTTCGTTATAAAATTCTAGTTTATGCACAATCCCAAATCGATCGCGTAAAGGTCCAGTCAAATCACCAAAACGGGTGGTGGCGCCAATCAGCGTAAACGGAGGTAAATCAACGCGAATCGATTTGGCTCCGGAATCTTTACCTACGACAATATCAATCACAAAGTCTTCCATCGAAGAATACAAGATTTCTTCGACAATTTTGGTTAGTCGATGAATTTCGTCAATGAAAAGAACATCCCCCGGTTCAAGGGATGTTAAAATCGCTGCAAGATCCCCAGTTCGTTCGACAGTGGGTCCAGAAACGATCTTCATGTTGACGCCAAGTTCGTTGGCGATGACTTGGGCTAACGTCGTTTTCCCCAGTCCAGGAGGGCCATATAGAAGAACATGATCGAGAGACTCATTGCGCTTCTTCGCGGCTTCGACAGCGACCTGAATCATTTCCTTCACATTGGCTTGGCCAATATATTCGAGGAATTTTCGAGGGCGAAGCGTCGCTTCGAGTTCATCATCTAGGAGCAAATTATTGGCGATAATCCGTTTATCCATGGTCTAACACCTCACATCCATTATATCAAAACGAAGGTGTTTTTCATCAGATTTATTTCCTCGCTTTGGTTGAATTAGGGTACGAACTATATTATAATTGAATTATCGATTGAGAGGGGAGGAAATCCTATGCCAAAACAGAAAAACATCATCCAAAATAAAATGGATGAATATCCACTGAAAAAGCGCGATTTTTCCCTCCTTTCCACTCATTTGGAAGAGTCTCTTGACCTCCTCGAACAAGAACACCAAACAAAATTATCCGAACTCGCCAAAACCTACGAGAAAAAGGAACTCGAAACCCTGGATGAATACATGCGAATCGAAGAGGCCTATGCCAAAGCCGTCACCTATATTCGAGATCGCTACGAGGAAGAATTCAAAGCCTTCCAAGAAGAACAAACACAACTTGATGCTTCTCTCCAATTGGCCGAGGGAAAAGAAACCAAGACATACTCCGACGTGATATCTTCCATCCTTGACATGAAGAATGAAGCCTATCAACGTTTCCTCGATATGGTCGAATCCTCGGACAACGCCATTGATGATGAGATGCGTGTCCATCACGAATTTATAGCTGAAGAAGATCGAAAGAAAAGCGAAAAGCAAGTCGCATATCAACAATTGCTTTCGGAACAAGCGGATCATTTGTTATGGTCGATTGAAGAATCAAAAAATGCGCTCGTGGACTTGAGGCAAACATTAACAGAGCAATCCAAGAACGCCACGTCGTTTATGAACGATAATATTTTAGAAACGCTCAATCAATTACGATCGACCAAGCAAAAGATTTCGGGATTGTTTAAAAATACAACAGAACGATATCAAACACAGATTGAGAAAATCAATCAGCTTTCCCATCAACGTCAGCAACCGCATTCCCAGATCAACCAAACTGTCATCCGACAATATGTGAAACAAATCAAAGATGTCAATCAAAAGAAGATCCATTTTGAACGATTGATTCTCAAAGAACTGGAAACGTCCAAAGCCACAATCGGCGCGCGCATCATCGAGGCGGATCGTCAAAATGATCCCAAATTGCTGGAAAAAACAATCATGCAGTATGAGATCATTCAAGCCAAAGCGGATTACTTACTCAAACGCAACCAATCAATGGCTGATTTGTTGATTTCAAAGTATCAAAACGAAATCAAGAAAATCAAAATTGATTCCTTTAAACGTGTCGAAGAGATTCGACTCGCTTATTTCATGCCTACCACGTTCTTCCAAAATAGCGTGAATCTATACTCCAACTTCTCCTTCTATGTCAACGACTCGTTTGATGAACTAGATAATCTTCTTTCCGATCTTATTCTCTTCAACAAATCGTTTGGGGAATCGATGGTCGATTACATCCATGGTGATGCCAAAGTCATGGAGGATTACCGGATTGGTTTGATGGGACGTGTCAATAGCGTCACTCAAAACTTGGCAGACATGATCCAACAGATTGACGCATATAGTCGGGACATTGTCACCCTCGAAAGTCGGAACCATTTGGAAATTGCAGAAATGCGAAAACGGATGGAAAATGCCGAAATTCAGGGCGATTATGACAAATATTTGGCTTCATTAGAACAAGACCATTACTTTGCGGATCGCACTCACGATGACAATCTCAAACGCTCCCTTTATGCGTTCGAAAAAGAGGCCGCATATTTACGAATCCAACGCGAAATCGCGACGCTTCGTGAAAATCATGACCTCTTTGTATCGAGAACTTCGTATTTGAAAGAAATTGCTCGACTTGAAGAACAAATTCACCGGATTGCTTATGACAAGGATCTGGATTTTTCCCGATTACGTTTTGAAAACATGAAGCAGCAAAATGACATCCAATTTGAAATTGCCTCCGCGACAATGAGACATCATGCGGACAAACTACAAGCATTGTACGCGAGCCGATATCGCGATCAATCAAGGCTTCAATTTGAAAAGCAAAAAGACGGAAGCGATGAAGTCGTCGAGTACATTCATCATGCGCAATCGTTGATTGACATGTCGAAGGTTCAGACGGAACAAATCGTATCGACGTTATCGGCTTCGAAAGGCATGAATCAATATTCTCGTCACTTGCTTGAGATGAGAAACCGAATCTGCGACGAAGTCTTGCATCAATCGGAACAAAAAACGAGGATCAACCGCCAAGCATGCGATTTGATTCATCATGAGTTTTATGTCACCAAATTAGAAATTGATAGCCTATTCGATCAATTCCTTTCGACATACAAGCATCGCTTGTTGATGCTTTCGGAACAAACGGTTTCGGTCCTCGTGGAATATTTCCAACAGCGTAACATGTTTGTTCCGGATTGGATGAACGCGACGGATGAGATTCTTCGATTGGTGAAAGATCTACTGCTTCCATTCCAACGACTCGATCGTTATCCTTTCATCGAAGAGAACCTACACCACTCCTTTGAATCCTTCGTCGGAGACGCCGTAGTTTTTCTAGAGAACGGGTTGCCTAAATCCGAACGAAAACAAAGGATGTTGCTCGACGATTTTCTGTCCAAATCCATCCTTCGTTTTTCAAAATTACAGTCCACGCTTCAAGAAGAACTCGATGATTTGGAGAAACAACTACTTGAAGCCGATGTTTTGTACCTTCATCGAGCTTCTCAACAGGCACAGCGCACCATTCAAGTCGTTCAACGTGAGTATGATCGGATGATTTTTCGTTCGACACTCCGCCGTAGCGCACGCGACAAATTGAACCAACATCTGATGAATGAAGCCCGTAGTGTTGAAGAATCGTTAAAATCCCGTGTCAAAGAAATCAATCAAATCTACGAAAGCTCCGTAACAACCGAACAAAAGGCGCTTGGATTTATCAAACAAGAAATCGAGAAACTCATTCTCGAGGTGGAAAAGAAATTCGAAAAGGATTTATCGCATCTTGAGAAAGCTTATCACAAACAACAACTATCGATTGACTTGGAAATTCGTGAATATGACAAAGCTCATCGATCGTTGACATCGAGACTCTCCGAGCTCAAACAACACGACATCTCCATCATTGAAAAAATGGGATCTGAGGAAATGAAACAATGGCAAGCTTCCCTCCAAGTTTTGGACCAAGAAGCAATCCAAATTCCGAATACCTATTCCGAGTCCATTGCCAAACTGGAATCCGCAAAACTTCAGATGATAGAAGAGAAGAAAGCGGAGTTAATGCGCACCTATACCGAAATTGAGGAAATGAAATTCTCAGCGCGACCTACTTACCTTCTTGAAATCGATCGTATCAAAGAACGGCTCCCTGAAGATTACAAGGCACTCTACCAACAAATTTCGATGGCGGAAGACGAATTTCTCTCAAAATACACCCAAATTTCAGCAGATTATACACTCGATTTCCAAGAATTTCTAGTTCGCCAAAAGGAAGCGAGGAAACTGCTCTCCGATCATCCGACCATGGATCATCCGTTTGATCAATTCATCGATCTTGAGACTTCACTCGATCAGAAGAATGTGGAAGCCTTTGACACGACTGTAGAGAAGGCCAAAGCGACAAGCAACCGAATAGCTTTTGAGGAAACCAAGACCAAAGAAAAGCAAAACCGCATCATCAAAGATCG
>JAQVKB010000053.1 GCA_028694875.1 Candidatus Izemoplasmatales bacterium | reverse complement strand
GTAACTCGTAAACAACCATAATGTCCCTACGGTAATGACCGATGTCGCGACCATATTACCACCAGTGTAGTAAATAAATCCTGTCGCAATCGCAATCAAGATAATCACGGTTGGGAAATACATCCCTTGAATGATCGCGGCACGTACGGATTGACGGCGCATATCCGAAGTCAATCCATCAAAATCTTTGAAATTGGATTCTTCAAGGACTAACGTTTTCGTTGTAATCGCGCCCGTAATGCCTTCGTTGAACGCTCCCGTAATCTTCGAGTTCACTTTGCGAATCGATCGATACGCTTTGAGAATGAACTTCCGGAAATACGTCGAGACCAGCATCAAAATCGGCACAATCGCAATCGTAATCAACGCCAGCTTGAAGTTGATGATGAGCATCGCGATGATCAAGATAATCATCAAAAACAGTCCCCAGGAGAAATCGATGACGCCCCATGAAAGAATTTCGGATAAGTTTCTCGAATCCGAGGTCATCCGCGCCATGATCCAACCCACACGAGTACGGTCGTAATACGAGAATGGCAATTCTTGAAGGTGCGTGAAAGCACGATCGCGAATGGTGTAGGCGAGTTCGGTTTGAACGCGACCGGCTTTGAGGATAAACCAATACACCATCACGGCTTGAATCACCATAAAGACAGAATAAGCGAGAATATAATATTTGAGTTGTGATAAATCTTGGGTTCCCGCCGTCACATTCGGTTCGATGATGTAATCAATCGCAAACCTTGCGATGTAGGGATAGATGACGTCTGTCGCCGCGAGCACGCTCATGGCGATGATACTATAAAGGACTTGACGCTTCAAGGGCGCCATATAACTAAAGATTTTTTTCCATACGCTCCAGTCGATCTTTTGAGACGCAAAACTCTCCTCTTCGTAAAGATGATCATCCATGAATTTCACCTTCTTCGAGTTGGAAATCGATGCTGGATTGGATTTCCCAGATTTGTTGGTATAAACCTTGCTTTTGAATCAATTCGGCGTGCGTACCCGATTCGGTAATCTTACCGTGATCGAGCACGATAATCCGATCGGCTTCCTTCGCCGTAGTAATACGATGGGTAATGATAAAGACCGTCGATGCTTTCCACTCTTTTTTGAGCGCCGAACGGATTTGCAAATCAGTTTCCGTATCGACAGCCGAGAGGGAATCATCGAAAATCAAAATCGGTTTCGGTCGTAACAACATGCGCGCAATCGCGACGCGTTGCTTTTGTCCACCCGAGAGTGTCACGCCACGTTCTCCGACCATCGTTTCATAACCTTTTTCGAAATGAACGATGTCATCGTGAACCGCTGCGATTTTCGCGACTTCTTGAATCCGCTCAATCTCGCTTTCGTGGTTGGAAATTGAAATGTTTTCTCCCACAGTCTTCGAGAACAAGAACGGCTCTTGCAAAATAATGCCGACATGACGTCGTAAATGGTGCTTTTCGATTTGATCAATCGAGGTGCCATCAATCAAGATTTCACCATGAGAGACATCGAGTAATCTCACGAGCAGGTTCATCAACGTCGTTTTCCCCGAACCTGTTTTCCCGACGATAGCAATGGTTTCGCCTTTTTTCACGTCAAACGAAATGTTTTCGAGTTGGCAATAAGTAGAATCAGGGAATTGGAATCCCACTTCATGAAATGAGACATTCCCAATAATTTCGGGGGTAGTCGCAGATTCTTCTCCGACATATTCGTCTGGCGTCGACATGATCTTATCAAGACGACTGACGGCCACTGTGGCTTTCGAGAAATCCCCAACCAAACGTCCCAATTGACGCATGGGCCAGATGATATTTCCTGAGTAACCTAAGAAGGCCAAATATACACCGACGGTAATGTCCTGACGAACCGCAAACAAGATTCCCGAGACCGCAATCAAGAAGAATTGGGCAAAGCAAATAAAGTCGGTTCCGCTCCAGAATACTGCCATCTTGCGAATCAAACGGTAATCGGAATCGGTAAACTCACGATTGAGTTTTGTAAACTTCGTCACTTCGAATTGTTCGTTGGCAAACGCTTTGACAACGCGCGCGCCTGAAACATTTTCTTGAACATGTGTCGTCATCTTCGCTTCGTTTTGTTCGATCGTTTGGAAGGCTTTCTCTACTTTTCTAAAATAGAAAATCGCAATCGTTAAGATAATCGGGGTGATTAAAATCGAAATCAATGTCAATGTCACATTGAGTTTGATCATTTGGTAAATCGAGAGTCCAACCAGGAGAATCAATCGAACGACTTCGATGATTTGATTGGAGATAAAGTTTTTGTACGTTTCCACATCGGAAGTACAACGTTGAATCAAATCGCCCGTCTCCGAATGGGAATGGAAATCATATCCCAAATCTTGGAGGCGACGATAGAGATTGTCGCGGAGATGGTATCCAACGCGTTCCGCGTAAACTGCGGTAATTGCTCTGCGGAAGAAAATCGCAATGGCACGAGCAAAATCAGCCGCGACGATGAGGAGCGCCGATGCGAGCAGTTTTTGCCCGATCGTGTCGCCAATAATGAGGTTTTGGAAAAAGGGAGGTAATTTGCTTTCCTTGTCGGAAAGAATCGTGTCGACGATGTGTTGCCCAAAGAGCGGGGTGATGGTGCGAATGTAAGAAATGAAATAGAGGAACGCGAAAGCGATGATCAAGAGGGGCCAGTATTTCCCCATCCAGACGAACATCAGTTTTAAACTCCGTCCGACGCTTTTCTTGGGTTCCGATTTGGTGGTGGTTGCGTCCATATCATCTCACCTCGTTTCTTGTAAAGTTATCGATATGTGATCGCGAGGTCACATCTTTTCAATCACTTGCATGCCGAGGAGTTTCATACCGTCGTCAAGGACGGCACGAACCATAAAGAGGAGGAGGAACTTCGCATTGCGTTCCATTGAATCCTCTACAACGATTCGTTCTTTTCCATAGTAGCTATTGAAGAGACTTGCCAGATGTAACAAATATTTGGCGAGAATGCTTGGGGCGAACTCTCTCGCAGCGCGAGAAATGGTGTCTTGATAGAGGCTGATTTCTTTCAGCATGTCAAAGGCGACCTCATCCAAGAAGACATCCTCATTGATGCGGCTCGAATCAATTGGAGACGTCGCTAAAATCGACGTAATTCGAACCGAAGTGTATTGGAGATACGGGCCAGTTTGCCCGTTGAAATTGACCATGTCATCGAGATTGAACTCGAAGTCATTGACACGATAGTTCTTGAGATCATTGAAGATAATCGCACTCGTGCCAATCTTCTTCGCAATCTCTTCTTTGTTTTCTAAATCTGGGTTTTTGTCGCCAATGTAGGAAAGCGACATGGAAATGGCTTCTTCGAGAACATCGATCAATTTGACAATTTTGCCTTTTCGAGTCGACATTTTCTTGCCATCTTGTAAGACCAAGCCAAAGTTCACATGGATGATGTCTTCAGGGAAGTCATAGCCCATTTTGTCGACAACGCGACGGAGTTGTTCGAAATGTAATTTCTGCTCATTGCCGACGACATAAAGGACTTTATCAAAATCGTACTCCCGTTTCCGGAAAAAGAGTGCCGCAAGTTCGCGTGTGAAATAAAGCGTGGTACCATCGCTTTTTTGAATCAATGCCGGCGCAATGTCGCCGAGGTCGACAATCATCGCTCCTTGGTCTTCCACAAGCAGACCTTTGGCGGTCAACTCCTCAATAATTGCATCGGTTTTATCCACATATGAGGCTTCACCGGCATACGAGTCAAAGCGAACTCCAAGCAAATCATAAATCTTCATATACTCTTGAAGCGAGACTTCGCGGAATTTTTCCCATAGTGCAAGATATTGTGGATTTCGATCCTCGAGTCCTTTAAAGACCGCACGGGCCTCGACCTCGAGATTGGGATCTTGTTTTTCACGTTCGTGGAAATCGACATACAATTTGACGAGTTCTTCAATCGGATTGGCTTCCACTTTGGCAGGATCGCCATAGTGGAGATAAGCATATATGATTTTTCCGAATTGAGTGCCCCAGTCGCCTAAGTGGTTGATTCGGACGACGTGGTATCCACACTTCTCCAAAAGATTGCCAATCGCGTGACCAATGATGGTCGAACGCAAGTGCCCAATCGAAAATGTTTTCGCGATATTTGGCGACGAGTAATCCATCACAATCGTCTTGCCAACACCCTCATTCGAACTTCCTAGTTGATTGTTTAGAAGATCTCGAGTGAAGTTCGCAATGATTTGATCTGCCATCGCTTTTTTGTCGAAGTGAACATTCACAAATCCGCCCATCACATCAATGTGATCGATCATCGTCGAAAGTTCACCCTCAAGCAGCAGTTGTTTGACAAGTTGCGTGATCAAAGGAAGTGGTTGACGAAGTTCTTTGACAATCGAAAAAACAGGAACCGACAAATCGCCTTGGTCTGCTTTTTTGGGTTCTTCCACCACAACAGGAATCACTTGTTGGAAGCGTGCTTCCAAGGTTTTTTCCAAATAGTCGCGAATGTCTTGTTTTAATGTATCGATCATCGTGATCACTCCTTTAGCAAGACCTCATCAATGGACGAATCGGTCTTTGAAATACTGTAACATTTGTGTTTGTGTGGTATAAAAACTAAGTTTGTCTTCGTGGAGATTCGCGAGTACTTTTTTGTTCGTTTCGATGGCGACATCGAGATTCACCCACATCGGAACAAGTCCCATTTCTTCTTCATGCTCTTCGAGCGAATTCTCAACGAATTCGGGAACTTCGATATGATAATAATCGGTGAGAATCTTCATCGGTCGCATTTGCGAACGCGATTCGCGAATTTCTTCGGTAAATCCTAAGTGTTCGAGAATCTTGACTTTGGCAGCGCCAACTTCTTCGAGGGTTTCACGATACAAAGCGTCGAGTTTCGACTCATTGAATCCAATTCCTCCCCCAGGAGTCCCAAACATTTGATCGCGAGAGGAAAACATGAGAAGCATCTCTGAACCGCGCATAATGACAGCGCGGACGACTTCTCTCGTTTGAATTTTAGGTGGGATTTCCACCAAGGTGTCCATAATCACAAAGAGTGGGTTCATAGGGTTCCTCTCCTTTCATCGTTACATAACCATTGTAGCATGAATCAGGGTGTTTTGAGGCTATGAAGTTTCGTCCTGTGACAAAGTCACAAGACGTTCCAAGAGGGTTTCAGCTTCGGTTTCGAGAATCTTGATTTTGGATTCTGTTTCGCGATACATTTCGGGGTTGGAATAGACGAATTCATCAAACAACGATTGCTTAAGGTCTTGAACTTCTTCATGAATTGCATCCAACTGTTTTTCCAATTTATCCGCTTCTTTTTTGGGTGATGCCTTGCGTTCTTTGGTTTTTGGAACTTTCGGTTCTTGAACTTTAGAAGCTTCCTGAAACGCTTTGAATTCGTCGTAGTTCCCATCGAAGACATCAAACACTCCTTGATGGAGACTCACGATTTTGGACGCGACTTTATTGATGAAATAACGATCATGGGAGATAAAAATTATCGGTCCGATGTACTCTTCAAAAACGTCTTCCACAATCGCTTTGGTATCCAAATCTAGATGATTGGTGGGTTCGTCGAGAATCAGCAATTCAGGTTCTTCGAGCATCAGCATCAAAAGCCGCAAACGAACTTTTTCTCCGCCCGATAGGACAGATACGCTTTTGAATCCATCTTCACCCGTGAATAACACTTTCGCGAGTAAGGTTCGAACTTCTCCAAGTGTTTTTGTCGGATATACATGGTGCACATAATCAATCAAAGATACATTTTCATTGCCTAATGTGGCATTTTGATCGAAATAGCCAATTTTCATTTGCTTGTTGAACTTCACGTTTCCTGAAAGAGGCATTAATTCTTCAATCAACGTTTTGACAAATGTCGATTTGCCAACGCCATTGGGACCGATGATACCCACTTTTTCAAATCCTCGCATTTGAAAATCAAACGGAGGAAATAAGGGATGGTCATAGCCGATAGCGAGGGCTTCACATTCAAGAATAATCGCGTCCGTAGGACGTTTGGAGTGGAAGGACACTTTGACGTGACGTTGATGATTGGTTGGCTTATCGATTCGTTCGATGCGCGCAATCTTTTTAATCCGATCTTGTGCTGTCTTGGCGAGATTTTTTTTGTAACGGAATCGATCGACAAAACTTTGCAGATGCGCAATCTCTTTTTGTTGGCGAATGTACATCTTCATGAGTTGTTCATATCGCTCTGCTTTTTGAGACTCATAATCTTCGAATTTGCCATGATAGACAAACATCGTTTCTTGGTCGAGTTCATAAATCTTGTTGACGACGCGATCGATAAAATATCGGTCATGCGTTATCACCAAGACGGCACCATCATAATGCCGTAAATAATCTTCAAGCCATTCGATGATATCGATATCCATATGGTTCGTCGGTTCATCGAGCAACAACAAATCCGGTTTGGATAACAACAATTTCGCAAACGCGATTCTCGTCTTTTCACCACCGGAAAACGATTTGACCAAACGGTTATAATCCGTCTTGAGAAACTCGAATTTGGTGAGCATCATATCGATGTCCGTCAAATATTGATATCCACCTTGAGTCCGATATCGTTCTTCCAAGGATGCGTATCGATTGACGATCGACTCCGAATGGTCATGAACAAGCATCGCCGAAACTTGCGCGAGTTCTTCTTCGAGACGAATGAGCGGGGAGAAGACCAACTTCATTTCATCGAGGAGCGTATGTTCTTCTCCGGAGAGCACGTTTTGGGATAAATACCCAATCACTGCTCCCCCATAAATAAAAATATCCCCGGCATCCGGGGCTATTTCTCCTAAGATCATTTTGACAAGCGTCGACTTGCCGACGCCGTTGCGCCCAATGAGCGCGACTTTGTCGGACGAATTAACGTCAAGCGAAACATGATCGAACAGCAAATTACCGCCGAATGTCTTCTGAAGGTTGTTGATTTTGAGCAGGTTCATCGGATCACTTCCTTTCAGATAAACGACGATAAAACGCTACATGTTGCGATTTCATAGTATCATATCATTTCACCAAGCGCAACCCCCAATTTAACCAGATCAGGAAAATAAAGAAAAAAAGGA
>JAQVKB010000052.1 GCA_028694875.1 Candidatus Izemoplasmatales bacterium | reverse complement strand
CAATACAACGTGTTGTATCGAAACATCAATATGGTTCGTAGTTTTGTCGATGCTGCGGAATCGAAAACGATTATGGCTTACGCGAATATGCTTCAAATTGATGGAGCTCATAACGCCAATGCCACGGCGATGAATGCCGCAGCCGTCATGCCCGAACTCCTTATTCAACACGCCATCAACTCGATGTTTTCCCGCAAAGTCGGCATGGACAAGTCGTTGATTGCTCTTTCGACAGTGCCACCGACGGCGTCTCCTCAACCGGATTTGCGCATCAACCTTCCCTATGCCGTCGCCCTTCGCGACTTGTTTGACGGATACAAAATGCGCGCCCAGATGAATACCAAATATATGGAATCTTCCACCCGAGAAGCCACAGTGACACATGTTCTGAACATGATGATTTCTCGTCTCACCAGCGCAGATATTCAATCCACGATTACCCCCGATGAAGGACGCAATGTGCCTTGGCATATGTACAATGTCGAAGCTTGTGATACCGCCAAACAAACTCTTGTCGGGCTCGATGGACTCCAAGAAATCGTTGAAGTACGCAAAGATGGGTATATGAAAGATCGCGTTCGCGAACTCAAAGAACGCGCGATTTTGTTCATGGAAGAAATGCTCGAAGTCGGTGGGTATTTCGAAGCTGTCGAACAAGGTTTCTTTATCGATTCCGCGGAATACCCTTCACGTCATCAAGATGGTATGCGTCGTGAAATCAAAGGCGGGATTGGCGCAGGATCCGTGGTCCTTAGAGACAGCGATTATTTCGCGCCTGTGACGGCCCATTTCGGGTATAATAACATCGAACAATTCAAGCTTTCCAAACAAGATTCTCCTTCGAAATTGATCGACGGATGCACCTTCGAAAATCCCGATAAAATCCAGTATATCGATGAACTCGATGAAACCGATAACGTCAATCAACGCATGATGGAAAACGCCAAATATCGCGATTCCAACATTATAAAGCCTGAAGTTCAATGGCTCGCGGATGGCGTCGTTACCGTGGACCTTACTTTGCCTACAGATGCACGTCATGCCGTGGAAGCCGCCAAGAAAATCGGATCGTCGATGAACCTTACCGATGTCGAAGTCATCCACACGGAAATCCTCCATCCCTCAGAAGGAACTCGCATCCAAATCAAAGGTGTCGTGAATGTCGATATCGATCTTAACTCGCTCGTACTACCAGAAGAAACGCCACTCCTTGACGATGATATGATCCGCGATCATCTCCGTCGATACCCCACCACGATCGTCGCAGGTACGGTTGGTGAAGATGAGCATTCGGTAGGACTTCGTGAAATCATTGACATTAAACACGGCGGCATCGAAAAATATGGTTTCCGTTGCGTATATCTTGGAACGAGCGTTCCGATTGCAAAATTGATTGACGCCGCGATCGAAACGAATGCCAAAGCCATTCTCATTTCGACGATTATCTCTCACGATGAAATCCATTATAAGAACATGAAAAAAGCTCATGATTACGCCATTGAAAAAGGCGTTCGTGATCGGTTTGTCATCCTTGCGGGAGGAACTCAAGTCAGCCCTGAGCTCGCCAAAGCAGCAGGGATGGACGAAGGCTTTTCTCGTGGAACCAAGGGTCATCATGTGGCCAGTTATTTGATTCGTGCCTTTCAGGAGAAATTTCATGAAGATTGATGCGCTTGTCTATGAAATCGGTTCGACGACCACTGTCGTCAGTGCTTTTCATGGACTGGACACATCAACACCTCAGTTTTTAGGTCAAGCGAGTGCTCCCACTTCCGTGTTGGAAGGCGATGTCACGATTGGAATTCGTCTTGCGCTTCGCGCACTTGAGCAACAGATGAATCATCCCATTGAAGCCAAAGAAACTTTTGCGACATCTTCTGCCGCGGGCGGTCTCAAGATGAGCGTCCACGGTTTGGTCTACGACATGACGGTCAAAGCCGCCAAAGAAGCCGCTTTGGGAGCGGGGGGAAACATTCGCTTCGTCACCGCGGGAAAATTGACCGAGATGGATCGAAAGAAACTATCTTCCATGCCGCTCAATATGATCATGATTGCCGGCGGGGTAGATTACGGTGAATCTCAAACCGCGCTTGACAATGCGAAAATCATCGCTTCGATGAAACGAAATATCCCTGTTCTATATGCTGGTAACATTGTCAACCAAGAAGCCATCGCTGAAATCTTCTTGGAGGAAGGGCAAACTTCCTATTTAACACTTTGTGAAAATGTCTATCCACAAATTGATCAATTACGCGTTGAACAACCACGTGCCATGATCCAAAAATTGTTTGAAGAACATATCATCCATGCCCCAGGAATGGAGTCTTTGCGTTCGGAGATCCATGGCGCAATCCTTCCAACGCCTGGCGCCGTCATGGAAGGTCTGAAACTCCTCTATGAGGACGAAGATATCATGGCCATTGATGTCGGTGGCGCCACCACTGATATTCATTCGGTAGCCAAAGGAAACGATGCCGTTCAGCGCATCTTAATGTCTCCTGAGCCCCAAGAAAAACGCACGGTCGAGGGTGATTTGGGCGTCTACATCAACAAAGATGTTTTGATTGACATGATTGGTCCATCACATCTGATGGAAGAACTTCAACTTACCAAGGAAGCTTGGAATCAACTCCTATTAGATTACAAACCGATTCCTTCCCCATCCCAGATTCCTTTGGTGTCTTTGCTGACAAAAGAAGCGGTCCGTGTGGCTTTGTCTCGGCATGTAGGACATTATAAACCACTCTACACAACTTCTGGAAGAACGATGCGTGCCGAAGGGAAGGACTTAACCGCAGTTCGAAAGGTTTATCTCACCGGCGGTGCTTTGGTTCGCATTCCCGGAGGCGATCGTTTGGTTGAAAATGCATTAGCTTCACTTGGAAGTGACTTGTTGCTACCCTCTTCCAAGGTTGAAATCATGATGGATCATGATTACATCATGGCGGCTTGTGGTGTATTATCCAAACAGCATCCTCAAGCCGCGAAACAATTGTTACTTCAAAGTATGAGAAAGGAGTAAATGATGTCTGCGACGCTCACGCTCAACGCCAAAAAAATGACGCATAACGCCGTGCAGGCGCGCATTGCTTGCGCACGCCACGGTATTTCCTCTCTCGTGATTGTCGTCAAGGCGTTGTCAGGTTGGAAAAAAGCGGTTGAGCTCATCGGGCAAACACTTCCCGATTTTCTTGGTGACTCTAGAATCGAAAACCTCAGCGCTTTTCGCCATATCGATCTTCCCAAAATGCTTCTTCGTAGCCCATCCCTTCAAGAATGCAGCCGATGTGTTCGGGTCGCGGATGTTTCCTTGGTTTCGGAACTTCCAATTGTACAATCATTGAATCTAGCCGCCCAAAAAAGCCATCGTCGGCATGGCGTGATTTTGATGATTGATCTTGGTGATCTTCGTGAAGGAATCTTGGATCCCGAGGAAGCCATCGCCACGGCCATCGCTATTTCGGAAATGGATTCCATTGATTTGCTTGGAATCGGAACGAATCTCACCTGTTACGGAGGGGTATTGCCATCCCAAGAAAATTTAACGCGATTGGTCGAAATCAAAAACAAGATTGAACAAGAAACTCATCTTTGGCTGAGAGTAGTTTCTGGAGGAAATTCCTCGATGTTTGGTGTTTGGGATCAATTCCCAATCCCAGAAGGAATCAGTCAATTGAGAGTTGGAGAAAGTCTTCTTCTTGGAAGAGAAACAGCCTTTGGAAACCCGATTGAAGGATTTCACGATGATATCTTCCAACTCGATGTCGACATCATCGAAATCAAACAAAAACCCTCACTTCCCATTGGTGAGGCCACCATGAATTCGTTTGGCGAAATCCCACAAATCGAAGATATGGGAATTCGCCGTCGTGGAATCCTCTCAATTGGAAAGCAAGACATTTTGCCGGAGCACCTCATTCCAATCGACCCCCAAATCCGCATCATTGGGGCATCGAGCGATCATTTGATTGTCGATCTCACCGATACCAGTTATCAATTGGGAGAAGCCATTTCATTTGGTGTCGATTATCCGGGTTTGTTATCCCTCACCACGTCAAAATACATTAAAAAGAAAATCATCGAAGAATAAAAAAACCGCCAATCGGCGGTCTAGGCTTTGGATTTGTTGCGAATATGAATGACGGTGTTGAGTTTCTTAATCTCGAATTCATCCATTTTCTCGAAGAATTGAATCACTCGAACATTTTCTCCATAGTTCCGCGGATGGAACCCAGGAAACTTCCGTTGGATGAGTTGGGCTACCAAACTCCAGTAAGCCCATCCATCATCTTCCATGTTTTGTTCAATAATGTTTTTGACTTCAATCTTGATTTTATTCAGAGGTGTAATCGAACTTTCCAATTTCGGCGTCTGAGTTTTGGCTGGTTTCTTCTTTGCGGCCACTTCTTCTTTTTTCTCTTCCAATGGAAGTGGAACTTTCTCCGCAGAGAGCATCTTGTCAAGATAAGCAAACGTCTCACAAGAATTGACGAGAGAAATTGGTGTTTTCGATTCTCCCATCCCGAAAACAAACATATTGTCTTCGCGAAGTCTTGTCACTAGTTTTGTGAAGTCAGAATCGGAAGAGACAATACAGAAACTATTGACTTTCCCCGAATACAAAATATCCATCGCGTCAATGATCAACGTGAAATCGGAAGAGTTTTTTCCTGAAGTATAAGCGTATTGTTGGACTGGTGTTAAGCCAAACTCACTAATTCTCTGTTTCCAAGGATTTAACTGCGGAGTTGTCCAGTCCCCATACACTCTCCGATAATTAATTTTCCCGTATTTATTGGCTTCATCAATAATAATTTCAATGTATTTTGGAGAGATATTCTCCGCATCAATTAAAAGCGCAATGCTTTTGCTTTCGATATCCATAGCTTCACCTCTTATACCCATTATATCAAAGAAGCGCGTATTTCCAACAACTTTCCGCGCTTCACACATTGTCAAAGGAGACTACAATGCATTCAATGGCTACCGCCTGGATCGAGGACATCGCGAAACTGACTCGTCCCGATCGAATCGTGTACTGGCACGGCACCACCGAAGAATATGATTCGCTTCTTGAAGAAATGGTCCATGCTGGAAAAGCAATTCGACTCAATCCCAAAAAACGACCGAATAGTTATCTATTTCGCAGTGATCCCTCCGATGTTGCCAGAGTCGAGAACCGTACCTTCATTTCGACCAAGAATCAACGCGATGCGGGTCCAACCAACAATTGGGTAGAAACGTCCGAACTCATGGCAACGATGTCGAAACTATATGAAGGTTGTATGCAAGGAAGAACGATGTATATGATTCCCTTTTCGATGGGACCCATTGGTTCTCGTTTTTCCAAAGTGGGGATCGAGCTCACCGACAGTCCCTATGTCGTTGTCCATATGCATATCATGACACGAACAGGCGATCATGTCTTACCTTACGTGGACGAGCATTTCATCAAAGCGATCCATAGCGTCGGAGCGCCTTTGAAACCAGGGCAAAAGGATGTTCCATGGCCATGTGCACCGATTGAAGAAAAATATATCAGCCATTTTCCTGAGGAGAATACGATTTGGTCGTATGGTTCTGGGTATGGTGGCAATGCGCTTCTTGGTAAAAAATGTTTTGCACTCCGAATCGCTTCCGCTTTGGCAAGAAAAGAAGGCTGGCTCGCAGAGCACATGCTCATCTTGAAACTGACAGATCCCGATGGCGAAGTTCGCTATGTCACAGGAGCATTCCCAAGTGCTTGCGGAAAAACCAATCTCGCGATGATTCGACCTTCCCTCCCAGGTTGGAAAGCCGAAATCTTAGGTGACGATATTGCGTGGCTCCGGATGGGTGACGATGGTTGGATGCATGCGATCAATCCTGAAGCTGGATTCTTTGGTGTCGCACCGGGAACTTCCTATCGCTCGAATCCAAACGCAATGGCGACAGTATCCAAAGACACTTTATTCACGAATGTCGCTTTAACAGATGATGGCGATGTATGGTGGGAAGATATGACGCCAACAGCTCCTGATCATCTCATCGACTGGCAAGGTCGAGATTGGACGCCACTGTCGAAAGAGAAAGCAGCTCATCCGAATAGTCGCTTTACATCACCAATCAAAAACAATCCTGCGGTGGCTCCTAATTTTGAAGATCCCGATGGCGTACCGATTTCTGCAATCTTGTTTGGTGGACGACGTCCGAATACAATTCCACTCATTCACGAAAGCTTTAATTTCCAACACGGCGTCTTTTTGGGTTCAATTATGGGATCTGAAATCACCAAAGCCGTTATTTCCAAAGACTATGGAAAAGTACGAAGAGATCCTTTTGCGATGCTTCCTTTTATTGGATATCATATCGCCGATTACGTATCTCATTGGTTGGAAATTGGTGAAAAATACAAGCATGAGCATTTACCGAGAATCTTCTATATCAACTGGTTCCGCAAAAAGGATGGCAAATATCTGTGGCCTGGTTTTTCTGAAAACAGCCGCATTCTCAAGTGGATCTTGAAACGTTGTGAAGGCGAAAAAGGAGCGCGAAAAAGCGCCATCGGATACATGCCTCGCAAACAAGATCTCGATCTCAAAGGGCTCTCCATTTCCGAAACGCAATTTGATGAGATGTTTGCGCTGAATCCTGAAGAGTGGCGTCAAGAAATCGCATCGATTGAGGAGCATTATCAAATCTATGGCGACTTGTTGCCAAAAAAACTTAGGGAAGAACTTGATCAACTCGAAGCACGATTTGCCGCAATCCACCTGACAAAATAATTAAAAATCAGACGTTCGAAAACCACTTCGAACGTCTTTGTTTTGAAATCGGAGTATAAGTCCGCATGTTCCATGAGTTCTATGTTATAATGAACCCAAGTTTAGGAGGTGACCGTATTGACCAACCGACATGTGAAAAGCAAATGGTGGGAACTTGTCCTGTTCAGTGGCAACGAAACCGCGACGACCGCATCATTCAACTTAATCACGGTGTTCTTCATGCTGATGATGACGGACAACTTGTTGTTGTCAGGTGTGGTAGCGGGAGCCATCTTTGCGGTGAGTCGCGTGGTCGATGCGATTACCGACCCCTTAATCGGTACC
>JAQVKB010000051.1 GCA_028694875.1 Candidatus Izemoplasmatales bacterium | reverse complement strand
TGCTTATGATGATGTTTTGGAGCGAAATCTTCAGATTCTAAAAGAATTAGGAACCCTAGACACGCCAGTCTTTTTGATTGCGAATAAGATTGACACGATCAAGGATTTCAAGCGCCTTCGCGAAGCCTTAGATGCCTACAAAGCCGCGTTTCCATTCCAAGCGGCACTGGGCATTTCTGCCCTTACTGGTGACAATATCAATCATCTTCTTGACGATATCAAAAACCTTCTTCATGAAGGTCCACAGTTCTACCCGGATGGTGAAATTTCCGATCGACCGGAAACGTTCTTGATTCAAGAGTTCATCCGTGAAAAAATTCTCGAACTCACAAGGGATGAGGTTCCGCATTCGGTGATGGTTGTTTTGGATCAATTCAAGAACAAAAAGAACTTGGTGGAAATCATCGCATCCATCGTCGTCGAACGAAAAAGTCAAAAAGGAATCATCATTGGTGCGAAGGGCGCGATGCTCAAAGAAATCGGCACGAGAGCACGCGCGGATATCGAGGCGTTGTTCGGGAAAAAAGTCTATTTGGAACTCTTTGTGAAAGTCGAAGCCGATTGGCGAAACCGCGATTATTATTTGAAAAATTACGGGTACAAGCCCGACGACAATATGTAGGCAACTCATGGAAAAGTTCAATGGCGTCATTGTCAAACACTTTGACTATATGGAGTCTTCCTTGATTTTGCATGTTTACACCATCGAAGGCATGAAAAGCGTGTTGGTTCGCGGTGGGAAGAAGTTCAAAAGTCCTTTTTTAGGGGCCCAAAACACGATGTCATTCGTCGAATTTCATGCCTCGGGAAAAGCGATGATGACCGCGAAGGAAATGACCCTTCTCGATTCGTTTCCGGGAATCCGATCTTCGGTGGAAAAAACAACCTATGCGAGCCATATGCTCGAACTCATCGAACATTTCGCCGATGGTGGAATCGACCACAAAAAAGCCTTTCCGTTCCTCGTGAAAATCCTCGCGAAAATCGATGTCGAAACCGAATATATTCCGTATGTCAATATGTTCGAATCGAAACTGCTTTATTTACTTGGTGTCAATCCGCATTTCCGCGAATGTGTCGTCTGTCAAAGCCATGATCATCTCTCGTTTTCCATCCAAGAAGGCGGGATGATCTGCGATGATCATCCGCATGCGAACAACGAGTATTCGCATCAATGCGTGGAGCTGTTTGAATTTCTGTATTATTACGATTTGCAGCATCCCTCGTCCATCGAAACCGATCATGAAACGCTCGCGGAATTACGACATCTGCTCGATGCGTATTATTGGTATCATTTACAAATCAAAACGAAATCAAGAACCGTGCTGGAAGGATTCCTCGGATATTAATCCTTCCAGCACTTCTTTTTCGCCTCGTTTCGCGGTATTTATATAATGCTATTATATAATCCGCCTTGACTTTCCAAACAAAACGCTTATAATTAAACTGAGATATTATGCATTATCGGAGAGGATGATCATCTTGAGCAACACGTTAGAACAACTAGTCAACTATTCCAAACAGTACGGATTCGTGTATCAAGGATCCGAGATTTATGGTGGTTTGGCGAATACATGGGATTATGGTCCTCTTGGTGTTTTGTTGAAAAACAAGATTAAAAAAGCCTGGTGGGATGCGTTTGTTCGTAGACACCCGCTCAACGTGGGACTCGATTCCGCGATTCTTTTGAACCCCAAAACGTGGGAAGCAAGCGGCCATGTCGGCGGATTCCAAGATCCATTGATGGACTGCAAATCTTGTAAGTCGAGACATCGCGCCGACAAACTCATTGAGTCGTTTTCCAAAGGAACGGTTGATGCGGACGGTTGGCCCAAATCGAAGATGTATGAATACATCGTTGAACATCAGATTCCGTGCCCCGTGTGTGGTAAGGTGAATTACACGGAAATCCGTGAATTTAATTTGATGTTCAAAACCAGTCAAGGTGTCATCGAAGACGCCAAGAGCCAAATCTATTTGCGACCAGAAACCGCGCAAGGGATTTTCCTCAACTTCAAAAACGTACAACGGACTTCAAGAATGAAAGTACCGTTTGGGATTGGCCAAATCGGAAAATCGTTCCGTAATGAAATCACGCCTGGAAACTTCATTTTCCGTACGCGTGAATTCGAGCAAATGGAACTTGAATTTTTCTGCAAGCCAGGCACTGAACTCGAATGGTTTGATCATTGGCGCACGGCCTCCAAGAACTTCCTGTTTTCGTTAGGACTCCAAGAAGATCATGTGAAATTCTATGATCATCCACAAGAGAAGCTCTCGTTTTATTCGAATGCGACCACCGATATTCTTTATCAATTCCCATGGGGATTTGATGAACTTTGGGGGATTGCCTCAAGAACGGATTATGATTTGAAGCAACATCAAACCTTCAGCGGTGAAAATCTTGCTTATCTCGATCCAGAGACCAATGAGCGTTATTTGCCGTATGTGATTGAGCCTTCCTTGGGCGTGGAACGTTTGTTCCTCGCCATCCTCAATGATGCGCTTGTCGAAGAAGAACTCGAAGGTGGTGACACCCGCACGGTTCTCAAGGTTTCCCCAAAACTTGCCCCGTATCATGTGGCCGTGTTCCCACTGATCAAGAAACTTCATTCCGAAAAAGCCCAAGAAGTGTATCAAACCCTTCTCGAAGAGTTTGATGTGCTGTATGACGAAGCTGGAAACATTGGGAAACGATATCGCCGTCAAGACGCGATTGGCACGCCGATTTGCGTGACAATCGACAACGATTCGTTGGAACAAGGCACGGTGACGATTCGTCATCGGGATAACATGACCCAATCCACGGTGGCGATTCAGGATTTGAGCGCTACATTGAAAAATCTATTGAAATAAACATCCACGAAAGAAGGTGAAATCATGGCAAAAATCAGCCAACAGACGATCGACCTCGTCAAACGCACGGCTGATATTGTCGATGTGGTCTCCGAAGTCGTGAAGCTTCAACCCTCAGGGAAGAATCTGACCGGACTTTGCCCGTTCCACAGTGAGAAAACACCTTCTTTTTTCGTCCATAAAGATAGCGGGTTGTTTAACTGTTATGGCTGTCACGAAAAAGGCGATGCCATCCATTTCGTCCAGAAGTACAAAAACATCTCCTATCCAGAAGCCATTGCCGAACTCGCACATCGATATCACATCGAAATCGAGACCGAAGGCGGAGACGAATATCACATCAAATCGGATTTGAAACGTCCGTATGAACTCAATGAAGCCGCGAATGCATTCTACCAAGTCAATTTGACAAACATGGAGCGTGGCAAAGTCGCGCTCGATTACATTCGTGGTCGTGGTTTGGATGTGCATACGATTCAATATTTCGAACTGGGTTATGCACCGCAAGAGCGATCCGTCTTATTCCAAGAACTCAAAAGCACCTATGAACCTGTGGAAATGATGGAACTTGGACTCATCAACAAAGGTGGAAAAGATTATTATGATTTGTTTCGACATCGGTTGATTTTCCCGATTCGAAACGAACAAGGAAAACTCGTTGCATTCTCGGGACGGATTCTCGAAAAGAACGAGAACGAAGCCAAATACGTCAATACGCCGCAAACGAAACTGTTTGTGAAAAGCCAAGTCCTCTATAATCTCGACAAAGCACTTCCTTTCATTCGTCGCCAAAAACGTGTCGTCTTGTTTGAAGGTTACCTCGATGTCATCGCCGCGTTCCAAGCGGGGGTGAAAGAAGGCGTGTGCTCGATGGGCACCGCCCTTACCGAAGAACAAGCACGCTTGATCAAAAAGCATACCGATCAAGCGGTACTCTGTTATGATGGAGACAGTGCCGGTTTTGAAGCCATGGTGACGGGGATACGCGTCCTCGAAAACGCGGGACTCGTCGTGGGCGTTGTGTTGCTACCGGAAGGACTCGATCCCGATGAGTTTGTTCGGAAAAAGTCCAAAGCCGCGTTTGCGAGTTATCTCGAAAATCATGTCATTGATCCTGTGGAGTTCGAATACGAAGTCACAAAGCGTAAATTTGATTTAACAAAACCTTCTCAGGTGGAAGAATTCAAAGCTCAACTCTTCAAATCACTCGAACGCCGCGGTTCGCAAACCCTTCTCGAATTCTACATCAAGAAACTCACTCAAGATTTGTCCGTTGACGAATCCGTGATTCGAAGTGATATGCATCACCATCAAATCACCCAAGCGATTCTCGCTTCGAACAAGCGAAAGAAAGAACAAATTGCGAACATTGCCATCCTCAGTAAGCGGATTCGTGCCGAAAACCGCTTGTTGCTTTATTTTGTGAAAAAAAGAGAGTTTCGCATCCCGATTATCGATGCATTAACACCGATGTTTGTCAAAGAGAATCTCAATGTCTCGATTTTAGTGGAGGCGGAAGCGATTCTCGCCAAAGACAATTCGTTAGAAGACATCACCGAGTTGGTCGTCAAAGCGTTCACCAAAGAGAGCGAACGCACGATGGTTCGTCAACGCCTGGAAGAGGGCATTGGTGATTTCAGCGATGTCGATTTGGCCCAACTCATCCATTCCGTGAACATCTCGAAACTCGAAGATGAAGTCCTCGCACTCCAAAAAGATCGCGAACTTGCGCCGACGCAAGAAGAATTCATGAACATTTCGAAACAAATTCAAGCTTTACTGATCCGAATCCAAGAACTCAAAAAGGAGAACCCATGGAAAAAACCGAAATCCTAAAAAAACTTAATGCGCTTTGGGAAGAACAAGGTGTTCTTTCTCTCGATGATGTCAAAAAACTCGTGGATGAAAATTCCACGATGTTTGATGAAGTGTTAATGGCACTCGAAGACGAAGGCATTTTCCCCGAAGAATACGTCGATTTGGCCGAACTCGAAGAAGAGGAAGAAGTCGAAGCCGCTCCGGCGGAGGAAGCTTCGGAAGAAGAAGGCGAAGACGACGATTTTGTCGATCTTGATGAGCTCTCCGATGAAGATATTTCCGAAGAAGAATTACTTGACTTTGATTATGCGAAAGAAATTGAAGAAGAATTGATGTTGGAAAAACAATTCGATTCTTCCATCTCCATCAAAGTCGATGATCCTGTCCGGATGTATCTCAAAGAAATCGGCCGTGTCGAACTCCTCACGGGCGATGAAGAGTATGAACTCGCCACATTGATTTCCCGTTCGAGAAAAGCCAAAGAAGATTACAATGAGCGCGTTGCGGCAGGAGAAACCATCACTTCGCAACAACTCGCGGAGTATGAAGAACTCTTCAAACGCGGCGAGTTTAGCGAAAAGAAACTCGTGGAAGCCAACCTTCGACTCGTGGTTTCGATTGCAAAACGTTATGTCGGTCGAGGCATGCAATTCCTCGACTTGATTCAAGAAGGCAACATGGGTCTCATGAAAGCCGTCTATAAGTTTGATCATACCAAAGGATTCAAATTCTCGACGTATGCGACTTGGTGGATTCGCCAAGCGATTACCCGTGCCATTGCCGACCAAGCACGGACGATTCGAATTCCTGTCCATATGGTTGAAACCATCAACAAACTTGTTCGTACCCAACGGACATTGACCCAAAAACTCAAACGCGAACCTCATCCCGATGAGGTCGCGGCGGAAATGAAGATTTCCGTCGACAAAGTACAAATCATCCAAAAAGTGGCCCAAGAACCCATCTCCTTAGAAAGCCCAGTCGGTGAAGAAGAAGATTCTTCATTAGGCGATTTCATCGCCGATCCCGATACTTTGACCCCTTATGAATATACCTCCAAAGAAATGCTCAAGCGCGAACTCGACGCGGTTTTGGAAACCTTAACCGACAGAGAGGAAAAAGTATTGCGGATGCGTTTTGGTCTCTTGGATGGAAGAACACGTACGTTGGAAGAAGTGGGCAAAGAGTTTGGTGTAACCCGTGAACGGATTCGTCAAATCGAAGCTAAAGCGTTACGAAAACTTCGTCATCCTTCGCGTTCCAAGAAACTCAAGGATTTCACCAATGGAAGACAATGATTCTCTCGAAGCGGCTTGAAGCCGCTCTTTCGTTCTTGGGGGACTGTGTTTGCTTGATGGATGTCGGTAGTGATCACGCTTATGTCGCCATTGAAGCCGTCGAAAGAGGGATTGCCAAACGTGCAATTGCGATTGAAAACAAACAAAAACCCTTCGAGAAATCTCGCGTGAATGCTTTGGCTTCTTCGAAGGCCAGTCAGATTGAGGTATGGCTCTCGGATGGATTATCCAAAGTGGATCCTCAGTGTGATGCCGTCACAATCCTAGGAATGGGCGGAAGATTGATCGCCGACATTCTGAGCGGTGGAGATCTTCGCCACATCCACCAACTGATCCTTTGCCCCAATTCAGAAAGCGAAGACACGCGTCGTTTCCTCGAAGAACATCATTTTGAGATTACCCAAGAAGTCGCGCTCATCGACCATGACAAATATTATCAAATCATCAAAGCTGTTCCTGGTGAAATGACCTTAACCGAGATGGAACGACGCTTTGGCCCTATCATTCTCCAAGAAAAACCAGAGGCCATGGTCCGCTTTATTGGTCAACGCATCGCGGTGTTGACACAGGCCCAGCAACATGCCAAAACGAAGGAAGTTCAAACCGCTTTGGCCGAAGAAATCGCATTACTGAAGGAGTGCATCCAATGAATGTCAATTTGATCGATATCATCAAACATCTTGAACTAGATTATCCCAAAGAAGCTGCGTATGATTGGGACAATGTCGGGTTACAGATCGGCAACGCCAATCAACGCGCCAAAAAAGTCTTGATTACCCTTGACTGTACGAAAGAAGTTGTCAAAGAAGCCATCCAGTTGAAAGCGGATATGATTTTATCCCATCATCCGTTGATATTCAAACCAATCTCTTCGATTACAATCGATACCCCGCGTGGATGGACGATTTTGAATCTCATCAAACACAATATCGCCCTTTATGCGATGCATACCAATTTTGATGTCTCAGACGGTGGGATGAACGATGTGTTTTGTGATCTTCTGGGTGTACAAAACCGTAGTTTGCTCGATGATCAAGAAGGCATCGGTCGCATTGGAGACATCGAACCCGTGTCATTTGATGATTTTGTCGCACACTTACGCCAAACGTTTTCGATTGATGCGATTCGATTGATTGGTTCAAAGCGTGAGACGATTTCCAAAGTCGCGATGTCATTAGGATCCGGATCTCATCACATGAATCCCGCGAAAAAGAAAAACGCCGATGTT
>JAQVKB010000050.1 GCA_028694875.1 Candidatus Izemoplasmatales bacterium | reverse complement strand
AACGGATTTCTTCAAAACTCGTTGGATTGGATCCATAGAACACATCACTCGAAGGAATGCGACCGGTGACCAACGGAATTTGAAGACGTTTCGCCGCAGAAACGATTTTACGGTTGAGTTCTTTCGACGATTTTAATACATGCCGTTTCTCTCCGTTTTGGGCCTTGGCGAAATTCGATTCGCTCCAAGCTTCTTTCACAAGCAACGTGTCATAGAGCTTGAGTTCGCTGGAATAGGCGCCAGCAGACCCGATCCGGACGATTTTTTCAACGCCGTAGAATTGAAAGAGTTCATACGAATAAATACCAATCGATGGCATTCCCATCCCAGACCCCATCACAGAGATGGGTTTCCCTTTGTAGGTTCCGGTAAATCCGTACATATTTCGGACGGTGTTGAATTGTTGCACATTCTCTAGGAATGTTTCCGCGATATATTGGGCACGAAGGGGATCTCCGGGCATCAATACGGTTTTCGCGATGTCGCCGACTTGGGCGTTATTATGGGGAGTAGGCATTATTATTGTCCTTTCTTATTCGAAAAATCTTGGAGGATGCGTGAAACAATGACTGGATCGTTGGTCGTATGGAATCGATAATCCTTCTCCATAAAGCGACCCACGTAGGAAATCGTGGAATCTTGTTCTTCAGTATGTTCAATTTGGAAATGAGGTCCGTATTCACACGTGATGCTTTCGGATGGAGTCACCATCGAAAATGATTGACGAAACGCTTCAAGTTTGGTTTTGCCATCGAAAAACAAGGCGGCTGGACGAAGATAGAAACGTCGTCCTATCTTCTCAAGAATCGGGACAAAAAGGGTCATCGAGGGATGCTTTTTGTTCAGATACTCGAGGCGACCTTGTAACACCTTTTGAAGTCGTTTTCGGGTGAGAAATACCTTGGCGAAGGTGTATAGAATCGCGAAGACGAAGAGGGTCGACATCGCGATGGGATCAAATCCGCTAAATCCGATCCAAAAGACGACGCCACCTACCAGGGTGAAGAGACCCACTTGCCAAAGAATGCTCATCCAAGAAAATGGTTGTATGAGTTCCAACGTCGTGGTGAGTATACGCCTTTGATCTTCTTGCATTAGTAGCCTTGGCCAACTTTCCCTTGCATCAAGGCAACACCATTCGAAGTCCCAATACGCGTCGCCCCGGCTTCCACCATATCCGACAAATCTTGGGAAGTCCGAACACCACCTGCCGCTTTGACTTCTTTCGTGCCGACGTGTTTTTTCATGAGTTTGACATGCTCTTTCGTTGCGCCAGCACTGCCAAATCCAGTCGAAGTTTTGATGAATGTCGCGTTCGATTGACCCACCAGTTCGCTCACGCGAATGATTTCTTCTTCGGTCAAATAACAGGTTTCAATGATGACTTTGAGAACATGACCTTCACATGCTTTGGCAATCTGATTGATTTCATCCAAAACATAGGCGTCACGTCCTTCTTTGATGGCACCAATGTTAATGACCATATCGATTTCGTCGGCACCTTTGGCAATCGCGTCATAGGTTTCAAAGACTTTGGTTTCGGTCGTATTGGCACCCAAAGGGAAGCCGATTACGGTGCAAACCAACACATCACTTTCTTCCAAGGCTTTGGCCGCGAAGGCGACATGGCAGGGTTCGATACAAACACTTTTGAAGTGATGCTCTTTGGCTTCATCGATGAGTTTTTGAATGTCCGCTTGGGTTCCGATCGGTTTTAAGTACGTGTGGTCAATCAATTTGTTAAGTTCCATGGTTTCTCCTTTAGAAAATGGTTTCTATGTTGAAGGTCGCCATAGGCGACGTGGTTTTGAAAGTATCTCCATTATACTCGTTGAAGGGCGGTTTTGTCAATTTGAACAGAGAAAGAAACACCGGACGAAGGACTTCATCCGGTGTCAGTTCATTTACGATAAAATCTCGTGACAACGATCGCAGAGACCGCCTTCATCGACATGATCGACGACGGTCCAACAACGAGCACAGGTGATTCCTTCTGCCGCGAAGACATCGATCGATACATCCTCGGTCTTGAACGCGCCAAATCCATCTTCTTCAATCTTGAGATCAGAGACAATGAAGACTTGTTTGAGGTTCACCGATAACGACTTCAATAATTCGAGTGTCTTGGGTTTCGGATAGAGCACGAGCAACGCATTGAGGCTCTTGCCAATCACTTTGTTTTCTCGGGCATTTTCCAATGCCTTGAGCACCGCTTCGCGAAGCTCCATGAATTGGTCATATTTGCTTTCGAGTTCGACGTCAATCGGCCGTCTTTGAGGCATTTCTTCCAAGTAAATATCTTCTTGTTCTTGGTAAGGAAGATATCCATAAGCTTCACTGGTCGTATGAGGAATGAGTGGCGTCAAAAGTTTCAGGAGCGTCATCAGAACCGTGTAAATCACAGTTTGGGCTTCGCGACGATCTCGGCTATTCTTCTTTTCGATATACAAAATGTCTTTCGAAAAATCGAGATAGAAACTCGAAACAAAGTTCACATAATTGTTCACTTTGCGATAGACATCATCGAAACGGAAATCTTCATAAGCATCCAAGCATTCATCGATCATCCGGTCGTTTTTCACGAGCAGATAACGATTGATTTCATTCAACTGGTCCATTGCAACTGCATCTTTTTGAGGTTCGAAATCATAGACATTTCCAAGCATAAACTTGAATGTATTTCGGATTTTACGATACGATTCCGAGACTTGCTTGAGCAAATCATCGCTCAAACGAACATCGGCTTGATAATCGACACTCGCAACCCATAATCGGAAAATATCGGCCCCTAAAGTATCGGCAATCTTGTTGGGATCCACCACATTTCCTAAGGATTTGGACATTTTGCGTCCCTCGCCATCGAGCACAAATCCATGGGAAACCAATGTTTTGTAGGGAGAATGACCCATTGTGGCAACACCAGTAATTAAACTGGAATTGAACCAACCACGATATTGGTCGCTTCCCTCCAAATAGAGATCCGCAGGATAGGGGAATCCTTTGTCCATCATCGCGCCATGATGACTCGATCCAGAGTCGAACCAAACATCCATGATGTCCGTTTCTTTGACGAAATGCTGGTTCGGGGAATCAGGATGTGTGAATCCTTCTGGCAATAACTCTTCGGCGGTTTTTGCAAACCAAGCATTCGTGCCTTCCACCGCAATGATTTCCGCGACATGGTCAATGACCGCTTTATCGAGGATGGCCGTGCCTTTTTCGGTATAAAATGCCGGAATAGGCACACCCCAAGCACGTTGTCTTGAGATACACCAAGAACCGCGTTCTTTGATCATATTGCCAAGTCGAATATCACCCCATGAAGGATACCATTTGACTTCTTGAATGGCGCGTAAAATATCTTCTTTGAGAATTTCAATCGAGGCGAACCATTGTGGGGTCGCACGGAAAATCACCGGTTTTTTGGTTCTCCAGTCGTGCGGATAACTATGTTCGATTTTCGCGACTTTGAGCAAGGCGCCAGCTTCGTCCAAAGCTTTGATCACTTCGCCGTTGCAGTCTTCGACAAACAACCCTTCGAAACGCGCTCCCGCTTCTTTGGTCATATTTCCTTTGCCATCGACCGGGCAGAACACATCGAGACCATATTTTTGCCCCACCAGGAAGTCGTCTTCACCATGGCCAGGAGCGGTATGGACCAATCCAGTACCATCTTCTGTGGTCACGTGTTCGCCAACAATCAGCGGAGAAACACGGTCATACAGCGGATGTTGGTAGGTCATTCCTTCGAGTTCCCAACCAAACAAGGTTTGTTGGACTTCTAATTTTTCCCAACCGAGGATGTCCTTGATGGCGTCGACTCTCGCTTTGGCAAGGACAAAAACACGACCAGCTTCATTCTTCGCCAAAACATATTCGATTTCTGGTCCCGCGCAAATCGCGAGGTTGGCAGGAATCGTCCATGGCGTGGTCGTCCAAATCAAGAATTCGGTATTCTTGGGCAACATGCCTTTGGTGGATCTGGCGGGCATGGCGACATAAATCGAAGGACTGGTCACATCTTTGTATTCGATTTCCGCTTCCGCGAGCGCCGATTCACTGGAAGGAGACCAGTACACTGGTTTCAACCCTTTGTAAATCAAACCTTTTTCGACCATTTCACCAAACAAGCGGATTTGTGCCGCTTCAAATTTACGATCCAAGGTGATGTAAGGATGGTCCCAATCGCCCAAAATACCCAAGCGACGGAACTGTGCTTTTTGAACTTCGACTTGTTCAAGCGCATACTCTTTGCAAAGTTCGCGGAAACTTGGAATGTCGATTTCTTTGCGATTAACTTTCTTGTCTTTGGACAACGCATTCTCAATCGGTAACCCGTGTGTATCCCATCCCGGTAAATAAGGGGCCAAATACCCCGACATGTTCCGATATCTCAAGACAAAGTCTTTGAGGGATTTATTGAGTGCCGTTCCCGCATGAATCGACCCATTGGCATACGGAGGACCATCGTGAAGAATGTAGAGCGGACGACCCGCGTTTTTCGCGAGCAATTTCCGATACAAGTCTTTTTCTGCCCAGACACTTTGCACTTCGGGCTCCTTTTTGCCCAAGTTCCCACGCATTGGAAACTCGGTTTGCGGCATCAGTAGCGTCTCTTTGTAATTGAATTCTTCCATTTTGTTACCTCCTAGAAAAGAAAAAAATCATCCTCTTGAAAAGGACGATTTCAAACCGCGGTACCACCTTCGTTCCGGCAATCACCGGCACTCGAAATGTCCATAACGCAGAACTGCGGAGCGGTTTACTGTCGTTCAACCGTTCACTCCAAGGGGATATGCTATTTCGCCTACTCCGGATTTTCACCAACCATCCGGTCTCTACAAAGATCTGCGAAACGCCATTGTCCTCGTCATCGATATGATATTGATTTTATTATAGCGAAGTTTCCCTTCTTTTTCAAGAAAAAGATGTGAAACCACGAAAGTCTACTTCTTTTGGTATTCCGCAATGAATTTTTTCAGGGTTGGGCCTGCCAAATCAGACTTTTGAGCCATCAAATAAATCTTGTCTTGAATCTTGACGACTTCACCATCGCAAGCATACAAGACACCGGTGAGAAACAAAAGAACCTCATTCGCTTCGGAAAGCAAACAAGAATCAAAATTCATGACGATCGGGACGCGATGCATGACGACTTCGGCGTAGTCATAGATGCCAGAAGCATCTTGAACGCGATAAAATTTGACATCTTCCAAATCGACATCGGTGGATACGGAGACTTGCTTTTTTCCAAATAATCCCATACTATACCTCATTTCCAAATAGGATGGATCCTAATCTTACGTGTGTCGCGCCAACACTGGCGGCAATCTCAAAATCATTGGACATGCCCATGGATAAATACATTTTCCCAAGGCCATTTCGTTCGAGTTCGTTGGCGAGTTGTTTCAAGGACTGAAATTGGCGGCGGAGGAGTTCTTCATCGAAGGACAAGGAAGCCATGCCCATCAGTCCAATTACTTGTATTTTATCATGATTTGCAATTTTCAAAACAAAGTTTCGCACTTCTGAGATGGGAAGTCCCGCTTTGGAGTCCTCATCGGAGATGTGAACCTCAAGAAAACAAGGAAGGGGTGTTTGTCGGTATTTTTGAATTTCATCCGCCAACGACATCCGGTCCAAGGAATGAAGAACGTCGATCTCGTTGATGACTTGCTTGACTTTGTTCGACTGAAGATGACCGATAAAATGCCAAGTCACCTCGAGATCGGAAAGCTCCGCTTTTTTTTCGAGAAAATCCTTCACACGGTTTTCTCCAAAATCGCGAATCCCGGCTTGAAATAGTTCGCGCATTTGGGTTGCGCCAACATACTTCGTCGCCGCGACAATGGTTTGAACAGAAAGTCGCTGACGAACATCCGCGACATTGGATGCAATCGACATCATCTCACCTCAATTTCGTTGCCTTTTTCGTAGTTGATACGTGAAAAATCCCGTCACACACATGGCATAAAATGCGAGTAAAAATTGTTCAAAGGTATTCAACTCCGCAAAGATAAAAACGAGTGGAATTGCGATCACATGGAGCGCGTATAGGATAAGCACCCAGCGAAACGCAATCTTACTTTTCATGAACTGCGACCTTTTCTTTGAGTTCTTGTAACCCTTTTTCCGTTTGGTTCGCAAATTTGAGCGGGGTAATCGAGATATAACCATAGTTCATCGCATAGAGGTCCGTCCCTTCAACGAAATCAAAGGGCAGAAATTTGCGTTTCGAAATGTATTTCCCTTTTCCCGCTTTTTCATAGAAATGCTCCGCGGGACGGAATCCCAGATCGGTGATTTGGATGCCTTTAGAACGGCCAAAATCACGCGACACGAAATTCACGTTCAAGAGATACTCATTCGACAACAAATCATGCGCGAGAATGTAGTCAAACACATCGCGAAATTCGCTGCGGACCACATCAAAATAGTTGAAATCAGTCGAAAACGCAATCGCTTTTTTCTTGGCCTTCAAAGCTTCCATGCAAGCACCTACGGTACCAGAGTAAATCGTATCGGCGCCAACATTAAAACCATCGTTGCATCCCGAAACGACGATGTCTGGTTCAAAAGCCAATCCATGAAGCGCAAAAGCCACGGCATCCGCCGGTGTGCCTTCGACAGAAAGGATCGTTGGGGTATGTTGATGAACGACCGCATGATCCCAGAAGACACGGGAAACTGAAGCCCCACTTTTGTGATGATGTGGCGCGACGAGCAAGACATCGCCATAGTTTTGAAGTTCTTCGTAGAGGATGCGGATACCTTCTGCCTTGTATCCATCGTCATTGGTCAGTAGAATCTTCATCGTGGCAAACGGATGCCTTCTTTGAGTTTTTTGTTGGCATGGTATAACACGATTGTTTTGCCAATCACTTGGACTACTTCATTGCCGTGTTCCGAAAAGAGTGTGACAACCTCTTCTTTTTCCATCGGGCAGGTATCGAGCAAACTGACTTTCATCAACTCGTTCTTGAGCAAATAATCGTCGACGGAAGCAAAAACGGCCTCTGTCAGACCTTCTTTTCCGATTTGAAAAATCGGTTTGATGGTTTGCGCCAAACTGCGCAAATAGCTTTTTTGTTTTCCTGTTAACATGAGAAATCCTTTCTAAACATACAGTGGCAATAAAATCGCCAAACTGATGGAATAATATAGCGACAAGGTAATGATATCGGAAATCGTCGTAATGAAAGGACCACTGGCCACGGCAGGGTCAATGTGGACTTTTTCCATGGCGAGCGGAATTAACGCGCCGAGTAAGGTGGATACGATTAAGGCAATACAAATAGAGAAACTGGTCACAAGTGCTGTCATCACAACACGTTCTCCCTGGAATGAACCTGTGGAAATCAAGCTTGCGAGAACCATCATCCCGAAGATCATGATACCAATCGCCAATCCTTGGACGATGCCA
>JAQVKB010000049.1 GCA_028694875.1 Candidatus Izemoplasmatales bacterium | reverse complement strand
GACACCTTGGCGAAACGAATATCTTTGACAAAGAGAAATGCGACTACATGGACGTGAGCCCGAAACAAATCGTTTCCGTCTCGACGGCATGTATCCCGTTCCTCGAACATGATGACGCCAACCGTGCGTTGATGGATGCTAACATGCAACGTCAAGCGATTCCGCTCCTCAAACCGGAAGCTCCGTTTGTTGGAACGGGTATCGAATACAAAACCGCTCATGACTCCGGCACGAGTTTGATTGCACTCCATGCGGGTGTGGTCGAACATGTCGACGGACTTCGCATCAAGATTCGTTTGGAAGATGGATCCTTGGATGAATACGTTCTCCAAAAATTCATGCGTTCCAACCAAGGTACCTGTGTCAACCAAACCCCGATTGTCGCGCTTGGCGATATCATCGAACAAGGTGACATCATCGCTGATGGTCCTTCGATGGACGATGGCGAACTCGCTCTTGGAAGAAACGTTGTTGTCGCGTTCATGACGTGGAACGGATACAACTACGAAGATGCGGTCATCATGAATGAACGCCTTGTGAAGGAAGATGTTTACACCTCGATTCACATTGAAAAATATGAAATCGAAGCCCGTGATACGAAACTGGGCAAAGAAGAAATTACCCGCGAAATTCCCAATGTCGGCGAAGAAGGCCGTAAGTATTTGGATGACCAAGGTATCATCATTCCTGGTGCCGAAGTCAAAGAAGGCGACATCTTGGTCGGGAAGGTCACCCCGAAAGGCGTGACCGATCCTACCCCTGAAGATCGTCTCTTGCTCGCCATCTTTGGTGAAAAATCGCGTGAAGTGCGCGACACCTCCCTCCGTGTTCCTCACGGTGGTGGCGGGATCGTCCACTCGGTCAAAGTGTTCACCCGCGAAACTGACGAATTGTCTCCTGGCGTGAATACGGTTGTTCGTGTCTTCATCGTTCAAAAACGGAAGATTTCCGAAGGCGACAAGATGGCCGGACGCCATGGAAACAAAGGTGTTATCTCGAAGATTCTTCCTTCTGAAGATATGCCATACCTCGAAGATGGTACGCCAGTCGATATCATGCTCAACCCGCTTGGTGTTCCGTCTCGTATGAACATCGGCCAAGTCTTGGAAATCCATCTTGGCATGGCGGCGAAACGTCTTGGTATCCATGTCGCGACCCCCGTTTTCGACGGTGTGACCCAAGAAGATCTCGAAGAAATCATGGAAGAAGCCAAAATGGATGCCGATGGAAAGAGCGTTCTTTACGACGGACGTACCGGTGAGAAATTTGACAACCGAGTCAGCGTTGGTGTCATGTACATGATCAAACTCGACCACATGGTTGATGACAAACTCCATGCCAGAAGCGTCGGACCATACACTTTGGTCACGCAACAACCGATGGGTGGTAAAGCCCAAAACGGTGGACAACGTTTCGGTGAAATGGAAGTGTGGGCGCTCGAAGCGTACGGTGCCTCCTACACCTTGCAAGAAATGTTGACGGTCAAATCCGATGACATCATCGGTAGAAACAAAGTCTTCAGAGCGATTGTCGATGGACAACCGATTCCGGATCCATCGCTGCCCGAGTCCTTCCGCGTTTTGACTCGTGAGTTGAGAAGCCTTGGCATTTATGTCGAACTCATCAACCGCGATAGTGGCATTAACGAAGTCAACAAATCGCTTGTTGATGACGAAGTCGAGGATTACATCACGAAATACGGTTTCAAATCCTAAGAAAGGTAGTGACCTGAATGTCTCAGAAATTCTCTCATCTGAAAATCCGGCTCGCCTCTCCTGAAGAGATCCGAAGCTGGTCCTATGGCGAGGTCAAGAAGCATGAAACGATCAACTACCGGACATTGAAACCGGAAAAGGATGGTCTTTTCTGCGAAGTCATCTTTGGCCCAACCAAAGACTACCAATGCGCTTGCTCGAACAAATCGAAGCGCAGCGCCCATCCTGGGAAGAAATGCCCAGTTTGTGGTGTCGAATATACGGAAAGCAAAGTCCGTCGCGAACGCATGGGGCACATCGAGCTTGCGGCTCCGGTTGTCCACGCATGGTACCTTCGTAATTCGCCTTCCCGCCTCGCGATCCTTCTTGATATCAAGAGCAAGGATCTCGAAGAAGTCGTTTACCTTGCTTCCTACATTGTTGTCGATGCCGGTGACACCGATCTCGCTTACAAGCAGATTTTGTCCGAAGCCGACTACACCCATTACTATTTCGAATACGGCAGTCGCTTCCGCGCGTTAACTGGCGCCGAAGCGGTCAAGTATTTGCTCAAGCGCATCGATCTTGAAAAAGAAACATTGGCGCTTCGTATCGAACTCAAGAGCGCATCGAAACAACGTCGCGAGAAAATCATCAAACGTTTGAATGTCGTCGAAGCTTTTAAAAACTCCGACAACAATCCCGAGTGGATGGTCTTGGAAGTTCTTCCAGTCATTCCTCCGGATCTTCGTCCAATGGTGCAACTCGACGGTGGACGTTTCGCGACCACCGACCTCAACGATTTGTATCGCCGCATCTTGAATCGTAACAACCGTCTCAAACGTCAATTCGAACAAGGTGCCCCGCACCTCATTACGAAGAACGAAAAGCGGATGTTGCAAGAAGCCGTTGACGCGTTGATTGACAACTCGAAACGCGGCCGTAAGGTCGTCGTCGAACGCAATCGTGCGCTCAAATCGCTTTCCGATATGCTCCGTGGTAAACAAGGCCGTTTCCGTCAAAACTTGCTCGGAAAGCGTGTCGACTACTCCGGTCGTAGCGTCATCGTGGTCGGACCGGATTTGGAAATGTACCAATGCGGTCTACCCAAAGAAATGGCCATCATTTTGTTCAAGCCATTTGTCATTCGCGAGATGATCGCGAGAGGCATCGCTGCGAACATCAAAATGGCCAAGCAATACATTGAAAAACTCGACGGTCGCATTTGGGGCGTTTTGGAAGATGTCATTCAAGAACATCCCGTCCTCCTCAACCGTGCGCCGACGCTTCACCGACTTGGCATTCAAGCGTTTGAACCGAAACTCGTCGAAGGAAAGGCGATTCGCCTTCATCCTCTCGTGACGACCGCGTTCAACGCCGACTTCGATGGAGACCAAATGGCGGTCCACGTACCGCTTTCCGAAGAAGCCCAAGCGGAAGCCCGCGTTTTGATGCTTGCCTCCAACAACATTTTGAACCCCAAAGATGGAAAACCGGTTGTAACCCCGTCTCAAGACATGGTTCTTGGTAACTATTACTTGACACTTGAAACTCCTGGAGACATCGGCGAAGGTTCTGTGTTCCGCGACGAAAGCGAAGTCATCATGGCTTACGAGAACAAGTACTTGACCCTTCATAGTCGTATCGCGATTCGCGCCACCGCGCTTCGCCATCCGATGCCAGAAGGCGTCGAGGATCATTACCTCGTGACGACGCCAGGGAAACTGATTTTCAATACGATTCTCCCGGCCTCGTTCCCCTTTATCAACGAACCTTCGAAATACAATTTGGAAGATGAAACGCCTCGTAAGTATTTCTTGGCACCTGGAACGAACATCCCTGAAGCCATCAAGGCGATGGAAGTCGTTTCTCCTTTCAAAAAGAAATTCTTGTCGATGATCATCGCGCAAATCTTCGCGAAGTACAAAATCAACGAGACTTCGAAGATGCTCGACAAAATGAAAAACATCGGCTTTAAGTATTCGACGGTGGCTGGCATCACGGTCGCAGCCTCGGATGTTAAAGTGTACTCGAAAAAGCAAGAAATCTTGGAAGCGCATGACCACCAAGTCGACGACATCTCGGACATGTACGATATGGGTCTATTGACCGATTCGGAACGTTCGAAACTCGTCATCGATGAATGGGCCAAAGCGAAAGACGAAATCCAACGTGGTTTGGAACAAGAACAAGACAAAAACAATCATATCTTCATGATGTCTGATTCCGGTGCTCGTGGTAACATCTCCAACTTTACCCAACTTGCCGGTATGCGTGGATTGATGGCGAACCCTTCTGGTGGCACCATCGAATTGCCAATTAAGGCCAGTTTCCGTGAAGGTTTGACGATGTCCGAGTTCTTTATCTCGACCCATGGTGCTCGGAAAGGTTCCACCGATACCGCGTTGAAAACCGCGGAATCTGGATACTTGACGCGCCGTTTGGTTGATGTCAGCCAAGACGTTGTCATTACCGAAGAAGATTGTGGCACGGACAAAGGCGTTCGCGTCAAAGCGTTCCTCGATCGCGATGGTAAAGAAATCGAATCCTTGTTTGACCGTATTTACGGACGTTATGCTTCCAGCGATGTCATCCATCCTTGGACCGGCGAAGTTCTTGTCAAACGTAGCCAATACATCTCGGAAGAAATCGCGAATGCGATTATCGCGAGTGGTGTCAACCCCGCGAACCCGGATGAAGTCCAAGAAATCTCTGTTCCAATTCGTACCGCACTGACTTGCTCAAGCCATGTCGGTATCTGCCGTAAGTGCTATGGACAAAACCTTGCGACCGGTGAAAAAGCCGAAGTCGGAGAATCCGTCGGTACGATTGCGGCGCAATCGATTGGTGAACCTGGAACACAGCTCACGATGCGTACCTTCCATACTGGAGGTGTCGCGGGAGACGATATTACCCAAGGTTTGCCACGTGTTCAAGAATTGTTTGAAGCGCGTAAATCCAAAGCGAAAGCGATCATTTCTGAAATCAATGGGACTGTCACGGACATTCAACCGGTCGAAGAACGTTTCTTCATCTTTGTCGGCAACGACATCGAAGCGAAGAAATACGAAACCAATTCGAATGTTCAACCTCTTGTGGAGAAAAGCCAAGATGTTCGCGCCGGGATGCAACTTACTGAAGGTGCGATTGACCCGAAAGAATTGCTTCGCGTTTCGGATATGGCCACCGTCCAACAATACATTTTGAAGGAAGTTCAAAAAGTGTATCGTAGTCAAGGTGTTGACATTTCTGATAAACACATTGAAATCATCATTCGTCAAATGACGCGCCGCGTCAACGTGATTTTGGAAGGCGATACTGATTTGTTACCAGGATCTCAGATCTCGGTCAATGAATTTATCGACGCCAACAAAGTCGCGTTCGCGAAAGGATTGCGCCCTGCGATTGCGAAACCGGTCTTGTTAGGTATCACGAAAGCTTCTTTGAGAAGCGATTCGTTCCTCTCCGCCGCATCCTTCCAGGAAACAACTCGTGTCTTAACGGATGCCGCAATCCGTGGAAAGATTGACCCACTTCTTGGTTTGAAAGAGAACGTCATTATCGGTGGATTGATTCCTGCCGGTACCGGAATTCTTCGTCATACCAACCTCGAGTATGAAATGCCTGAGGAAGAAGAAGATCTTTACGCCGATTTCGAAGAATAGTTTCAAAAGCCCTTGAAAAAGGGCTTTTTTCTTTGATTTTCTTGATATTTATTGTTTGTTGGGTTTATAATGTGCATGCAGATACTCCTTGAAAGAAGGAAACGTAGTGAATTTTTTGAAACAGAAATTACAATGGATCTTTACCAACTTGCGCCATGTGGCCGCCAGTAACAACGCCCAAGAATTCAATTTAGTGATGGGAATGCTCTCCGCATTCACCTTCGCAATTCTTGAGTTTTTTTCGTTTTTCTTGGTAAAGTCGAATGAACTAGCTTTTCACGGAATCTTCTTGATTACTTCTGGTGTCTTGTTTTTGTTGGCTATCCTGCAACTTCTTGCCGTCCTCAAAAAAATACCAAGTGAATTGTGGATTACCAAAGTCCTTGCCGAAGTGTATCCTTATTTGGTGGTTGCAACTGGCGTTTCTATTACTTGGATGTATTTGGGTTATTCCAACCAGTATGAGTCGTTTATGATCTCGATGATTGCGGCTTCGGTTGTCCATATTTTCCCCGCGAAACAACGAATGTTGTTCTTTTCCTTTTCAATCCTAGCTTTCAATTTGATTGTCTATCTATATCACGGTTGGTCTCCCATCTATTTCCATGCATTAAGAATCTCTCTCTTGGCAGGCGTGATTGGATTTGTCTATACATACCTTCATTATGCAATCTTTTTACAGCAAAGAGCGATGATCGATCAAATCGCATCCAAGAGTCACGATCAAGCTTCGATTATCGATGAATTGAAAACGGCTTATAATATGTTGCATCGAAGCAATATGGTTACCGAATCGCTGATGAAAGTCACCACAGAAATCTTGAAAACAGAGCGATTGGACGATGTCTTGCATTTGGTCTTGGAAGAAGCCATGAAACTCGTTCCCAAAGCTCAAGCTGGATCGATTTTGGTTTATAACGGCAAAGAGATGGAGTATCGCGCCGCGGTAGGATATAATCTTGCCAAACTGAAAATGATCACCCTTCATGTCGAGGAACTGTTTCAATCGAGTTTAGAAGACAAATATGAACCTACCATTATTCGCAATCTTGAGACGTTTGACACGGTAAGTTTTGGTGAAGAGAAATTTGGACAATTTCGTGAAGTCGTCGCGAAAGTTGCGAAATCGTGTTTAACATGTTCATTCAAATATGATGGTGAATTCTTCGGTTCGATGAATCTCGATAACTTTGTATCCGAAGATATTTTCACAGAAGATGATAAAGACTTGGTTCGTCAATTTGTGAAAGAAGTCGAGATTACGATCGCGATCCACAAATTGTACGAAAAATCGATTCGCCCCTCTCAATTTGATGAGTTAACCGGGGTTTTTACGAGACGCCATTTTAAAGAAAGTTTGATTGCGGCATTTGAAAACCGAAAGCGATCAGCGACACTCTCCGTGATCGATATCGATCACCTTAAGACCATCAACGATACGTATGGACATGATATCGGCGATGCGTATATCCGCCATTTCGTCGATGCGATTGTCGCAGCCTCGCCGAAAGATGTCATCATTGGTCGCATCGGCGGAGATGAGTTCTCAGTCTTGCTGCCAGAGGTCGATCTCGCCGAAACGGAACTCTTCTTTGATGGAATCCGCGACACGCTGGAAAAAAACAAATTCCGACAAGGAAAACAATGGATTCCTGTGACCTTCTCAGTGGGTAGCGCGTCGTTTCCTGAAGAAGGTACGGGGATAGAAGAACTCTTCCGAATTGCGGATAGAAGAATGTATCAAAACAAAAATACAACACGTCCATAACGCGTACGCGCGTGGATAATAAGGTTGATTTTCGCTAAGTGGGGCTCTTGGTGGCCCCATTTTTCAACCGAGAAAAAAAGTTTCCAAATCACGGTTAAAAATGGTTGACACTCCCCATCCCCTATGGTAAAATATGGAAGCACGTGCAAAGTGCACATGCATCTAGGTCTTTGAAAACTGTATAGATAACAAACACGAAAACAACAAGCCAATTCAAAAAAAATAATGAGCTAAAAAAAACGAATTCATATAAATGGAGAGTTTGATCCTAGCTCAGGATGAACGCTGGCGGCATGCCTAATACATGCAAGTCGAACGCACTAGTTTACTA
>JAQVKB010000048.1 GCA_028694875.1 Candidatus Izemoplasmatales bacterium | reverse complement strand
CCACGATGGCCCCTTCAAAGATGGTTGCGGAAGGATGAATTTTGGGAGATGTCTCACGAAATTGTTTCATCGGATGATTCCTTTCTTGATGACTTCAGGAATGAATTCCAGCAAATCACACGCGACCATGCTGGCTTCACCTCGGTGTTCGCGACACCGATTGGCAGCGTCACCATGAATAGCGACGCCTTGGATCGCAGACGCTATTGGAGACAATCCTTGGGCCAAGAGCCCAGCAATGACGCCAGATAAGACATCCCCGCTACCCGCTGTTGCCAGTCCGGGATTGCCACTTTGAATGAACTTGATTCCCTGTGAATGGGCAATGATGGTCACAGGACCTTTGATGACAAAGACGCCTTTGGTTCGAACTTCATCCACACATTCGAGCAAATTTGTTTGAACTTCCTTGGTGGATCGGTGGAGAAGCGAAGCGAGCTCGCCAAGATGAGGAGTGCAAACCATATGTTCTGGAATCATGCCTGAAGAAATGAATCCGATTCCTCCTGCATCCACAACCACAGGAAGGTTGGCTTGGAGAATGGATTGCCATGCTTCATGAAACAAACTTGGCTTGAGTATTCCTGGTCCAAAAACAATGGAATCTTTCTTTTTTAATAACTCATCGATGTTTCCATTTTGATAGATGGGATAGATGATTTCTGGATAGAGTTGATGGAACCAATTTTGCTCCTCTTCTCGAATAGCTACCATCGATAGGCCAGCCCCACTGCGCAAAGCAGCCATTCCAGCAAGCTGAACGCTACCGTAATATCCAACGGATCCCCCTATGGTAAGAACACTGCCATAGGTATATTTATGACTATGATGAAGGCGATTTGGTAAGGTCAAGGGGACCTCTTCTATCCATTCTCTTTTTGGTAGGTTCTCTGTCATATAGCCTACATCAATCAAACGAAATCGTTTGGCATAATCAAAAGCGTCCTGAAGCAGATTCCCTAGTTTGAGAACGCCAACGACGCCGACCAAATCCGCTTTGACAGCGATTCCTTGAACAAGACCATTATCCGCATCCATTCCCGAAGGCAGATCGATGCTCACAATCTTGCAATTCGACTGATTGATGGCTTGAATCACGTCTTGATAGATTCCTTCGACACGGCGTGATAATCCGATTCCGAAGATGCCGTCAATCACCACATCCGAAGTGGATAATGCTTCTTGGAAATGACTCCAGTTTTCTGAAGATATGGGTTCCATCTTTTGGCGTGTTTTCCCAATTGAAAAGCCCTTGACAGACGAGTACTTTTGTCGGAGCAACTCGAATATCACTTCCGCATCCTCGCCATTATGACCAGGCCCCGCAATGATGATGACTCGGGTTTGATTGTCCATCCATGCTTCTTCTTCGAGCATAGCAATGAATTTCTCACCAACGAGCCTTGTCAAATCATCCAGAGACTGGTGAAAAGTTTGTGTCCATTGGAATTCAAGTTCACGAACTTCTTTGCATGTCGCAACGTTCATTTACATCACTCCCAAAAGAAATGCAACACCTAATATGACGGCCAAATGAAGCGGATAATAGAGATAGAAAAACCAACTCTTCATCGTTCCTTTCTTGCCATTATAGAAAAAGATTGGAATAAGCGATAGCATCGAGAACCACTGTATTGCGGCGAGTGGACCGTCGTATTTCGAAGCATATTCGGTCACCAAGGCCAGCGGATAACTAATATAAAACAGATTCACGATGAAACTATACAAGAGAATTTGTTTTTTGTCAGTCACAAAATAGAAGATCATGACCCAAGCGATGCCATATCCTCCATAGGAAAATCCGATGATATCCCCTAATGGGATTAACAAAAAACCAAAGATAGCCATCCAACGCTTTGGCGATTCGAGAAGCGTAATCGCCGCCATCCCGAAAAGCAAGACCCAGAAAACGTTTTGGTGAATGTTAAAGGATATTCCGCTGATGAAATAATACACGAGAAAGCAGACTTCCACAAACAAAGCAAAGGCGAAAATGCGCATGGCATATCGCTTCCGGCTACGGGTATGTCTCATCCCTTCTGCGATAAAGAAAGCAAACAAGGGAAATGCCATTCGTCCCAACCCACGTAAAAGGATGGTCAAAGTCAAAAACCACGTCTCTCGTGAGGCAGCACTGACATTGGGATAACCCAGTGCATCGAGAATTGGAAGTCCATCCGTAATGAGATATAGACCGAGATGATCCAAGGTCATGGTGATAATCGCAACCCATTTTAGTGCGCGTGATGTCATGACGGTCCTCCTCAATGATTTCATGATAAGTATATCATGAGAAACCTCAAATTGGAAGAACGCATGTCGTCACGCCCAGAAACAAAGTTTACTTGTCAGAAAGAACACAATCCTTGAGTTCCACCATTTGATCAAATGATCACATCCCATTCTCGTTCAAAAGAAAAAGCCCTTCAAAAAAGGGCTCAAATCGAGACATCCAGAACAATCGGACAATGGTCGCTTCCTTCCACTTCAGAAAGAATCAAACTATCCTTGATTTGCGAACGAAGTCGCTCCGATATGACAAAATAATCAATTCTCCATCCGACATTGTTCTTTCGCGAATCAAACATATAGGACCACCATGTATATCCAATCTTCGTCGGGTAAAGCATCCGGTACGTATCGATAAATCCAGCTTCCAGAAGTTCCGTCATCTTGGCACGTTCTTCGTCGGTGAATCCCGCATTCCCACGGTTTTGTTTGGGATAGGTCAAGTCGATCTCTTGATGAGCCACATTGAAATCGCCCGTATAGATGACAGGTTTGGATTCATCGAGTTCCAACAAATAGGCACGCATATGATCCTCAAATGTCATTCGATACGGGATTCGAGACAAATCGCGCTTTGCATTGGGAACATAGGCATTCACAAAATAGAAATCTTCATATTCAAGTGTGATGACTCTTCCTTCATCATTGTATAGTCCATCGCCAATCCCATAGAGGACCTGGAGTGGTTCTTCTTTGGTAAGGATGAGTGTGCCAGAGTATCCTGCTTTCTCGGCCTCATTCCAATATTCGAAATAGTCGCCAAACGAGAAGTCTTTTTGAACTTGCTTCATCTTGGTTTCTTGAACCGCAAGAATATCTGGAGATTGTTCCTGTAAGAATGTTTCAAATCCTTTTTTCCAGACAGCCCGTAATCCATTGACGTTCCATGAGATTATTTTCATCGTACCACCTCTGAATTCATTATAACATGAACATCATCAATCTCGAAAAATGATGCCTTTTTCAAGTCCTATTTTCCCGGAACGAATAGACAATCTCGCGAACATCATTTATAATGTTCATGCGATGAAAGGATGATACTTCATGAAAAACAAACCAGAAGACATCATGAACCAAGCCATTGAACAAGCAAGAACAACGATGAATCAAGACATCGGCGGACCCTTTGGTGCCGCGATTGTCGACCACGACGGCAACCTCATCGCCGTCGCCAGCAACTCGGTATTAAAAGATCATGATGCCACCGCCCATGCGGAAATCAACGCAATTCGGAAAGCCAGTGCCCAACTCGGGACCCATGACCTGACAGGATGTACGCTCTATACGACAGCCTACCCTTGCCCGATGTGCCTTGGCGCGATCATTTGGGCCAACATCAAAACCGTCATTTACGGTTGTCGCGCCACCGACGCGGAAGCGATTGGATTTCGAGATGACTTCATCTATCGATTCATCGAATCCGGTCGTACGAATGGTGAAATCCTGTCTCTCACGGAGAAACACCGTGATGCCTGCTTGACGTTGTTTCAAGAGTATGAAGACAAAGCCAAGGAACTCTATTAGAGATTCTTGGTAAACCGCCATATTTCGCGATAAAATAAAAGAAACCGCCGTGGCGGTTTTTTTTATTCGAAAGCGATTGATTTTCGTTCAATGTAGGTCAATACCCCACCAGATTGCTTGCTCTCCATCAATGATAGTTTGGAAAAGGTCATCGTCAACCGAAACGGTTCCGACACATCAAAATCATCCTTGATGAAGTGCCTTGCCAACGTCAAATGGGGCGAATAAGGACGATCTTGAAAGGGGATTCCCACTTCTAAAAGTGCTGCTCGAAGTAAGGCATTGAGGTTCGAAAGATCCTCCTGATTGACAAGGTGAAGTGCTAAGACTGCATTGCTGCCTTTGGTCTGAAAGAACCCAAAATGATCGGTTTGAACCGTCATTGGTTTGTGTTGAATCCCTTCAAGCACCGTTTCCAATGTCGAGAGCGTGGCAGGTTCGACCTCGCCGATAAACTCGACGGTCACATGCAGATTATCGCGCAACGTAAAACGTCCGACATAGCCGGATTGTTCGATTTGTCTCATTTTACGGATGAGCTTCGCCTTCGTGTTCTCATCCGGTAGTAAAGCAAAAAAGACGCGCATAACCCACCAACTTTCGCAAAAGGCCGATCGATCGGCCTTTATTTTTTATCTATTTATTCCCCATGGTCATTGCCATGACGGCTTTGGCAGTATGGAGACGATTTTCCGCTTCTTGATACACGATCGAATGAACGCCATCGATGACAGAATCGACAACTTCATTGCCACGATCCGCAGGAAGGGCATGCATGTACTTGACATCAGGATTGGCAAGAGCGATCATCTCTTCGGTGCACTTCCAACCTTTGTAACTTTGGAGTAGGTCATCGACGACGGCAGTCGATTGGTTATTCACCCAAGAACCCCAGTTCTTCGGGATCACGATGTCGGCGCCACGGTAGGCTTCTTCCATGTCATGGGTAATGCGGAAGGAACCCCCGTTTTCAGCGGCGTTCTTCTTCGCTTTTTCGACGGCCCAATCCGGAAGGTCATAACCAAGAGGATACGCTAAAGTAACATCCATCGCATATCTCGGGAACAAGAGAATTTGCGTGAGCGGAACACTAATCGGCTTTTTATGGCTGGTCGCATACGCCCAGATAATCGAGACTTTGACATGCTTTTTGTCAGGGAAGACTTCTTGAATCGTCATCAAGTCCGCAAGGCCTTGCATGGGATGATACAAATCATCTTGCAAATTCATGATCGGAACGCTTGAATTGGCGGCCATTTCGCGAAGGTACTTGTTACCAATGCCCCAGAAGCAGTTTCTGCATGCAATTCCATGTCCATAGGACGAAAGAATCGTGGCTGTATCTTTGGCCGATTCGCCATGCGAGATTTGCATGTTCGAGGTATCCAAAAAGACACCATGGCCACCGAGGTGCGCCAGTCCGGCTTCCATTGAATTACGGGTTCTGGTCGATTGCTCAAAGAACATCAAAAATGCGGTTTTGTTCGTCAAATACGGGGTGGGGACATTGTTCAAAAAATCGGACTTTAATTGTTTGGAGACTTCCAACAATTTGTCGATTTCTGGTTTTGTCCACTCTTCGAGTGTAATAAAATGCTTTCCTTTGAATAATGGTTCCATATTTTTCTCCTTCGCCTATTTGCGTATGGTTGCTACATAACTGAGTGGAATGGCTGCGTACATGGCAGCGGCTTTGACAAGTTCGGATTTGAACGTGCGTTCATTGGGTGCGTGGGCTTCTTCTTCATGCCCTGGTCCAAATCCTATGCATGGTACTCCATAACGACCCATGATCGAGACAGCATTCGTCGAGAAGGTCCATTTGTCGACGACAGGTTTTTCTTGGAACAGGCCTTCATATGCCGATACCGTGGCTTGCGTGACATCATGAGCTTCGGGTAGAACCCATGTTGGGAAATACGATTGCGTTGGATAGACAAGTCCTGTCCAAGAAGGACGAGAATAATCATACATCGTCACTTTGGCCTTGGCTTTTTGAACCGAAGGCAATTTTTCGATTTCCGCAATCGCAGAAAGATAAGTTTCCCCTGCGGTCAAACGACGATCAATCGAGATCCAGCAGCCGTCCGCAACAGCGCAACGGGATGGACTGGAAGAAAAGATTTCCGATACTGTCAAACTTCCTTTTCCGAGGAACGGGTCAAACTTCAAACGTTGATGAAGTTCTTGGAGTTCGAGAAGGATCGGTGCCATTTTGAAAATCGCATTGTCTCCACGTTCAGGTGCACTTCCGTGACAGGAGATTCCTGGAACACTGACTTTGATTTCCATCCGGCCACGATGACCACGATAAATCCGGCACGAAGTGGGTTCGGTGATGACGACAAATTCGGGTTTGATCTTGTCTTCTTCCAAAATGTATTGCCAGCAAAGGCCATCGCAATCCTCTTCTTGGACGGTTCCCGTCACGAGGAGGGTATAATCTCCTTCGAGATGCAAGTCTTTGATGATTTTACCGGCATACACCATCGAAGCCATTCCGCCTTCTTGGTCGGAACCACCTCTTCCCCATATGGTTTCTTCATCTTCTTTTCCTTGATAGGGATCGACGTTCCAGTTGGCTTTCTCACCAATCCCTACGGTATCGATGTGCGCATCCATCGCAATCACATGGCTTCCATGACCAATGCGTCCGATGATGTTTCCCATCGGATCAATCGTGACTTCGTCGAAACCGACTTTGTGCATTTCTTCGGAAATTCTTCGGATTACACCTTCTTCTTCACAAGATTCCGAAGGAATCGCAATCATATCGCGAAGAAATTTGGTGATGTCGGACTTATACATTTCTGCTTTTTCTAATATCTTTTCAAAGGGGATCATTGCTTCTCTCCTCGCTTGGCTCGAATCAGTTCGTCATAATGATGGACTTTGGCATATTCGTCATCCCAGAATTTTTCGGTTTTCATCGCGTCAAGATAAGCTTGAGAATATCCGAATTTCAACCAGTCTTTTTCCTTTTGATCGAATAGTTTTGCTTTCATCGCTTGGGAACGATAATCAAAGAAATCTTCGATATCGGTGCGACGGAAAACATCGATAAACCAACGACGAAGCACGAAATCTTCGGTTTCCAAATAACGTCGGTTGAGATCTTCCATTACGGAGTCATATCGATCGAATCCATCGGTCGCAATCGTGACCACATTGTCATCGGGTCCAAGACGCAAATATTTAGCGGTTTTGATCGCGCCAATAATATTACAGAGTCCCGAAACGCCAAACATTTCCGTCATGCTTTCGGCAACTTTCGGATCGACGCCATTTTCAATCAAAATCTTCGTGCCATCTTTGATAATTTTAAGTCCGCGAACGGAGTCATCATCTTTGATGAGCGCAATGAAATCGGTATTTAGGACATTGTGAATCAACGTACACATTTTATCGCCAATGCCTTCGATGCGGTGTTGTCCTCTTCCCCCGGTTGAAAGCGTCGAACATTCGTATGGTTCTAACGCGACGATCTTGGCTTCGGGGAATACTTTCTTGATATGGTCTCCCGCCGCCAAAGTACCGGCACTACCTGGAGCACTAACATAAGCGGCGATACGGCCATTACCGACACCTTGAACACTTTCCACCGCGGAACCACCCGTCACATGACGATGGAACCGATAATTGGACATCAATTCAAATTGCGCCAAAGAACGATTC
>JAQVKB010000047.1 GCA_028694875.1 Candidatus Izemoplasmatales bacterium | reverse complement strand
TGACAACTGGCTTGCCGATGGATACGTCTGGGAGATTCGCAAAGAAGAGGAAGCCCAAGATATTCCATTCTATGGCTATGTCAATTACGATGAAGGGATGGTTTATCATCCCGATGAGATGATTCGTGCGGTTCCTTATGATGTTCCAATCATTGGGGAAGGCAATGGCATCGTCACCTATTTGCGGCTTTGGAATGCGGAACCTTCGACGCAGTACCCCAAAAATCAATCCGCGTTCGAATACGAATCGAAATTAGAACGGATCAGCGGTTTTCTCTATCCCGACGATACCACCGATGATGGCAAACGTCTCCGTTTGATGCAACAATATTTCTTTAGCAGCGCGGGTGTCAAAAGTGTTTGTGCTCGTCATAAAGCCAAATATGGCACTTTGGCAAACCTTCATGAAAAGGTCGTATTCCATATCAATGATACCCATCCGACCCTCGTCATTCCAGAATTGATGCGCATCTTGTTGGATGAAGAAAAGATGGAGTGGGATGAGGCTTGGGACATTACCAAGCAAGCTACGGCCTATACGAATCACACGATTCTCGCGGAAGCCCTCGAAAAATGGCCGATTGGCATTATCCAACCGTTGTTGCCACGAATCTATCAGTTGATTGAAGAAATCAACCGTCGATTCTGTGTCGGATTGCTTGAAAAGCAAGGATACGGTCAAATTGATAAAATCAATCGATTGGCCATCATCCATGATGGCGTTGTCAAAATGGCCCATCTATGTTTGGTGGCATCGTTCTCAGTTAATGGTGTCGCAAAACTGCATACCGATATTCTCAAGAACATCGAAATGCGTGAGTTCTATGATCTGTTCCCGGAGAAATTCCATAATGTCACTAATGGCATTACCCATCGTCGTTGGTTGTTTCATTCGAATCCGGGATTGACCGCGTTGCTCGATGCCACGATTGGCAAGGAATATCATGCCCATATGGAAGATTTGTCGCGCCTCTTGAAATTTGTGGAGGACAAAGAAGTCCAAGAGAAATTCCTTGCCATCAAACGGCAAAAGAAACTCGCACTCGCCGAACGCATTTACAAAGAACAAGGGATTATGCTGAATCCGGATAGCGTCTTTGACATTCAAGTCAAACGCCTTCATGAGTACAAACGTCAATTGCTGAATGCGATTCATATTATGCATGTTTATCATCGCCTGAAGAATGAATCGACTTTCCGGGAGCAATATGTTCCGCATTCCTTCATCTTCGGCGCGAAAGCTGCGGGTAGTTATTATTTCGCGAAAAAGGTCATCAAACTCATCAATACGATTGCCGATAAGGTCAATCATGACCCGGACACTTCCGATTATTTGAAGGTGGTTTTCGTGGAAAACTATAATGTGACCTATGCCGAAACGATTATGCCTGCGGCGGATCTTTCCGAACAAATCTCGACAGCTTCCAAAGAAGCCAGTGGCACTGGGAACATGAAGTTCATGATGAACGGGGCCGTCACGATTGGCACGATGGATGGCGCGAATGTTGAAATCCATGAGCTTGTGGGCGACGATAATATCTTTATCTTCGGCATGAACAGCGAGGAAGTCAATCGTTTGATGAAAGAACGTATTTATCGTTCTCAGGAAGTCTACGAAAATGATCCTCGAATTCATCTTGTGCTCGATCAACTTGTGGACGGATTCTTCGATCAAGTCGACAAAGACGAATTCCGCGATATTTTCAATCGTTTGGTCTATGATGACACCTATTTTGTGCTTCGCGATTTTGATTCTTATGCTTCAGCGCATGAAGCCGCGAATCGTCAGTATCGCGACAAACATCAATGGGCAAAAATGGCTTTGATCAACATCGCCAAAAGCGGTATCTTCTCTTCCGACCGATCGATTCGAGAATACGCGAAGGAGATTTGGAAACTTTCATCGATTCAATAAGACCTTTTTCGAAAGGTCTTTTCTTTTTACTTTGGAAATCAGTGAAGGTTTTGGTATAATCGACATTGAGGTGAATACAACATGAAAAAAATCTTACTTGCGGCAGGGATTGTTTTGATGACATCCTTGACATGGGCTTGCAATACAACGCCCCCCGATTATACGATCGATGAAGCGTTTGACTTGATGAACGAAGCGATTCAGGGATACCTAGACGCAGAAAGTTTGTCCTTGGAATACGCAGGATCCTATACGAGCACCAATTATAACAACAATGAAGTCATGACCGTCAAAATGAAAAACATTGGCACGGATAGTTTGATTGGAAAAGTGGAGATGACCATCGAAGAAGACGGTGCCACCTTTGTCAGTGAGATTCACTATCAAGATGGATGGGTATATAATGCGAGAACCCAAGACGGGGAAACCCAATATGGGAAAACCGAAGAACCAAATACGACCTATGAATCCCTCTATATGTCGTTTTTGAAGTCGACCATCGCTAGGGAAAAGGTCGTCAATATTTCACTCGAAGTAGAAAAAGATTTTTTCAATATTTCGTTTCAATTGTCCTCTACCGTGGTGGAGTCGACGTTGTTTGTTTCCAACGTTCTGAATACCGTCAATGTGGCTGAAGTCACGTTAGGAGTTTCCCATGATGGTGAATTGATGTCCATCATGGTCACCTATCCCGCCACGATTTCAGGGATTTCAGGGACCGAACAATATGCCGTTTCGATTCTCAAACTCAATCAATACGTGGTGATCGATCAATTGTCTTCGACGGAAGTCGCACAATATACCGAGCAAACCAATGGCTAATGTGTGGATTGATCTCACTCACGAAATTGACGAAACCACGCTCGTTTATCCCGGTGATCCTCAAGTAGAAATTTCTCCCAAAAACCAACGGATGAAAGATGATTTTTCACTCCGTCAAATCCATACCGCGATGCATGTAGGAACGCATCTTGATGCCCCTTCCCACTATTTAAAAGACGGGAACGACGTTGAATCCATTCCGCTTGAACGATTCCTTGGAATTGCGAATGTCATCCATATCAAACCTGATCAGGGATTGATTCGAACCAAGGATCTTCAACATGCTTGGGAAACTTTACCGAAGACTGACAAATTGCTTCTCGATACGTCGCATGCGACGAAGTTCAATACAACGGAGTATTTCTCACAATGTCCTTCCTTTGAACCTTCCTTGTTTGATTTTCTTCATGAACAGGGAATTCGTTTGATTGGTCTTGATTTGCCGACAGTGCAGTATCAAAACGTGGGTCCAGCCAAAGCACATGAAGATTTATTGAGCGATGGTATCGTCATCGTGGAAGGACTTAACAAATTGGATCAATTATCCAATACCGTCTTTTTTGGATGTCCTCCCCTCAAAATCAAAGGAATGGATGGATCGATGGTGCGCGCCTTTGCCCTCGTGGATTCGAGTCTACTGTAAACTTAGTTGACAAAGCCTTTTCGCAAATGTATAATATGACCGAACACTTCGGGGCAGGGTGTAATTCCCTACCGGCGGTATAGTCCGCGAGCCAATGGCATGATTGGGTGTAATTCCCAAACCGACAGTAAAGTCTGGATGAGAGAAGTGGCACCGTAATGACGGTTTTCTCTCACGCCCGAAGTCTGGGCGTTTTTCATAGGAGGAACCATCATGAAACAAAAAGGAATTCGAAAATTATCGATGATCGCGATTCTTTCCGCGATGGCAGTCATGCTGATGTATTTGGAATTTGCAGTCGGATTCGCACCGGACTTTTACAAGTTGGACTTCAGTGAAGTTCCTGTACTGATTGGGGCTTTTGCGTTAGGCCCCGTCGCGGGTGTGACGATTGAAGCGATCAAGATTGTACTCGCTTTCTTGCTCAAGGGATCTTACACGGCAGGGGTAGGAGAGTTTGCCAACTTCCTTATTGGTGTTTCTTTGGTGTTCCCCGCCGCGTTGATCTATCGGCTGAAAAAAGACCGCATTCACGCGGTCATTGGATTGCTTTTTGGCGTATTCATGATGACAACCGTAGGATCACTTCTGAATGCGTATCTTTTGTTGCCATTGTTTGCACGACTGAGTGAAGTGGATGTTGCTTACTTCGTGGCGATTGGTACTACCATCAACCCTGCGATTACCAATCTCTCGACGTTTGTGTTGTTCGCGGTAGCGCCTTTCAACCTCATGAAGGGAACCTTGGTGAGTTTGATGGTGTTCTTGGTTTATAAAAGGGTTTCACCCATTATTCATGGTGAAAACGACAAGGAGGATTCTCTCTCATGACAAAAACAAGGCTCGTCAAGTGGTTTTTGATTATCATGCTTGCGTCCATGTTATTCGCTTGCGATCAGACTACCACGACGACAGATGCAGGTTATGATTATGACGATTTTACAAGTATCACCGTCTATGACAAGTATCAACAACTCAATATGGCGGATGGCACGTATTATCTCTACTTTTTTGGAACATGGTGCTCGCACTGCGAATCGATCAAACAAACCGTTCTTTACACCATTGATCACTTAGAAAACGACAAAGTATTTCTTGTCAGTGTCACTTCCACCGCCAGCATTTTGCCGGGCATTGATGTCACAGATACTCCATCTCTTGTTCAAGTGACGGACCATGAAGTCGTTGCGATTCATGTCGGCACCGATCCCGTTCTTGAATGTTTGGCGGGACTTTCCTAGTCAATACAATTGAAAACGTCTTCCGTAATGTGAAATGGAAGACGTTCTTTTTTTTTATAGTTTTTCGATTTCTCGACGTATGGTAGCGTCCATCGTAATCGGTCGTTGGATGTTGATGCCTTCGAGGCGATAATTCGACATCGAAGAAACCGAATTATTCCCATATCTCGAGGTGGAAACGACTTCACGATACCCTTCAAAAACACCACTTGAATTGATTCGAAGTCGGAAGAATTTGGAATGCAATCCAGAGTGTGTACGGATTCGATATCGAAGGGTGATATTCCCGTTTTTCTCACCCACTTTGACGTGTTCCGCGCGATTCAATTCGGTCCAAAAGACAAATTCACCGCTTTTTTCTTGGATGATGGATTCATTCCGATCAACTTGAACTCGACCCGTTTTGAGATGAAGCGTGATGATGGCCTTGGGTCCAATATAGATGGTTTTTTTGGGCATCTCTACATAAATAATCCGTTGTAAATCGATGTCATAATCGAGGGTAATTTTGGTCTCTTGACCTTTTCTCATGGACAGGATAGCGGGAATCAAGAGTGCCAGTGTGGCGAGCCCACTTCCGTAAAGAAAATATCGGAAGAAGGATTCGTAACTCGGATCACCCGGATTCATCGTGTAGCCATTGTCAGTCATGGGAACATGAAAAACATAAAGCGAACCAAAGATGAGAAACAAAAGTAACGGCGTCAGCAACAGCGCGAAGAAGATCACGGACATCGCGTGGTTTTGACGTATCATTCGAACCGTTCGAATGTTTGAAAAATCATATCCGTAGGAATTTGTCATAGGGAAACCCTCCTATGAATCTTATTATACCTCATTTGACATCGAAACTGCATATTTCTTGGGTATTTTCGGTATTCTGTCTACAAAAAAGAACCCTACTTATGGTAAAATAGATATAGATTCCTGATGATAGAAAGCGTGATCCCATGAACACAGTGAAAATCGACAAGTATTTTCGCGGCATGATCGCTCACCGTGGTTTGAGCGGGATTGAAACGGAAAACACCCTAAGTGCTTTTGTGGCGGCAGCCAACCGAAGCTACTTCGGGATCGAGTGCGACATTCGCGCCTCCAAAGATAATAAACTGATTGTGACCCACGACGACACCTTATTGCGCCTTGGGCTCTTGAATTTATATATTCCAAGTTTCAAGTATGACGAACTCAAAAAGTTTACCCTCGTCGATCGTAAAACCGGGAATTTAAGCGACCAAGCGACCATTCCATTGCTCGTAGATTATCTCGACATTTGCCGAACCTACCAAAAAATCGCGTTCATCGAAGCCAAACATGGATTGGAAAACGAGCATTTGGATCAGCTGTTATCTCAAATTGAATCGCGATATGATCTTGAGAATGTCGTGGTTATTTCATTTGAACAAAATTACCTATCCTATCTCCGCAAGAAGCGTCCTGAGATGACGTTGTTCTTGTTGGCGGATGAACTCAACGAAAAACGTTTCGAATTCTGTGAGAAGAATCGCATCCATTTGGATATCGACCACAAGGCACTCGATGAATCCATTGTGAAGCGATTCCATCTTTTGAATCTGAAAGTGGCCGTATATACGGTGGACGACAAGGATGTCGCAGAGCGACTCATCAAACTTGGCGTCGACTATATCACGACCAACATTTTGGAATAAGATGTCTAAAATTCTCGTCATTGGCGCTTGTAATATCGATATCATTGGTCTCTCTCACAAAGCCTTGATTGCGGGAGATTCAAACCCTGGTTCGATCAAAATGATGGTCGGTGGCGTTGCCAAAAATATTGCGGAAAATCTACACCGACTCGGTCAAACGGTGGAGTTCTTGACGTTCCTTGGCGGCGGTAGTTTTGCCAAACCAATCCGGGATTACCTCGATTCGCTTTCGATTCCTTATGGGGAGTCCATGGTGTCCCAAAGTGCAGACAGTGGAATTTATCTTGCTTGTCATGATGCCGATGGTTCGTTAATTGCTGGAATTAATGACGTTTCGTTGATTGAATCCGTGGGTCCTGCTTTTTTTGAAACCAAACACGCCTATCTTGATTCGTTTGATACGATTGTTCTCGATACCAATCTGACAGAAGAGACACTGGGCTATTTGCTGATTCGCTATGCACATAAAAAGTTGATTGTGGATGGCGTCTCTCAATCGAAAGTCGTTCGCATCAAACCTTACCTTCATTACATCGATTTGCTCAAAATCAACCTGTCTGAACTTGGCGCCTTGCTCGGTGAAGGAACGGATGATGTGATCCTTGGTGTCAAACATCTTTCGGACACGGGTGTCACGCACGCAATTGTCACCAACGGGAAAGAGCCCATCACCTACAACATCGATAAGCGGATTTATCAGACGTTGATTTTCGAACCGGAAAAAGCGGTCTCGAGTGTGGGTGCTGGAGATGCCTTGTTAGCGGGAGTCATTTACGGGATTCATGAAGGAAAAAGTATGCATGAATCGCTCAATGATGGAAAAAAAGCCGCGGCCATCACGATGGAAGTCGAAGGGGCTTGCAATCCTCGTTTGACCAAAGAACTTCTTGAACGAGAATAGTTCATCAAGAGTTCAAAACTTGGAATTACCAAACGTACTTTTGGGAAACCAAAAGTATTTTTTTTCGCGCGTAGGCGCTTTTCGTTGAGAAAATGTGACAAAAGCGATATAATTGGCGTGTTAGGAGTTGATACCTATTGTGGAAAGATGAATACCTAAGATGGATGTCCGAGCCAACGCTCGACCCGATCCTCAAAGAAGAACTACAACGATCCAATGAAAAAGATCTTGAGGAGATGTTTTATACTTCCTTGGAATTTGGTACAGGAGGAATGAGAGGCATTCTCGGACCTGGACTGAATCGGATGAACCGATACACGATTCGACGCGCCAATG
>JAQVKB010000046.1 GCA_028694875.1 Candidatus Izemoplasmatales bacterium | reverse complement strand
ACATCTTCCGCGGTGGTGGACTGTTCGGAAATGGAGCCAAGCATTTGTTCTGCGGAGAGTGAAAGGACACTCGCGATTTTCGCAATCATACCGACTTCAGGCATTCCTCTTCCGGTTTCCCATTTGGAAATCGTTTTCGGGCTGACAAAAAGCAGGTCTGCTAATTCTTGTTGGGTCAAGTTCTTTTCTCTTCGTTTGGACCGAATCAATTCGTTCATATTCACAAAAGATCACCTCGTTGATGTTATTATCCCATGGAATAAAGCAAAAGTCACCCTACGCATCGTAGAAAAAGTATCCAATGATAGGAGAAAAGAAAAACGGACGAGAAACCCGTCCGTCTTGGATTAAATCATTCTCATGTATTTCTTGATTTCCCATTCCGTCACGGTAGTACGGAAATCATCCCATTCCTTGGTCTTCAGTTCCACGAACTTTTCAAAAATGTGTTTTCCAAGAGCAGAAACAACCAAATCATCTTTTTTGAGTTCATCGACCGCTTCTTTGAGGTTTTCAGGAAGGTTCGCAACACCGAGTGCCGCGCGTTCTTCGGCGGTTTTTTCAAATAGGTTCTCATTGATTGGCGCAATCAATGGAAGATCGCGTTCAATCCCGTCGAGACCTGCCGCAAGGATCACAGCCATCCCGAGATAGGGGTTGGTTGCAGTATCCACGCTGCGGATTTCGGTGCGTGTCGTACGCCCGCGGGTCGCAGGAATACGAACCATCACGGAACGATTGTGCTCACTCCAAGAGACGTAGCAAGGCGCTTCATATCCTGGAACCAACCGTTTGTAGGAGTTGACGGTGGGGTTGGTGACAGCGCAGAATCCACGGCTGTGCGTGAGAATTCCGGTCAACCATTTCCGGCAAGTAATGGAAAGACCAATCGGGTCATTCGGATCATAAAAGGCATTATTTCCATCGAGATCGGCGAGCGAGCAGTTGGTGTGCATGCCAGAACCATTGATTTTTGCGATTGGTTTTGGCATGAACGTCGCATGGAGACCATGACGTCTCGCAATATTTTTGACCACGAGTTTGAACGTTTGTACGTTGTCACAAGCTTCGACGATATTGGAAAATTGGAAGTTGATTTCGTTTTGTCCTGGTGCGACTTCATGATGCGAGGCTTCCATGGTGAAACCGATTCGCTCGAGTTCGAGAACGATATCGCGGCGGCAATCCCCCGCGCCATCGATCGGAGACAAGTCGAAATAGCCACCATCATCGGTTACTTCCATCGTGATTTTCCCAGAGTCATCCATTTTGAACAGGAAGAATTCGGGTTCAAAACCGATGTTCAAGGTGGAAAAACCAAGTTTTTCCATTTTCGCGGCGACGCGTTTCAAATTGGAACGCGGATCGGCGTCGGAAGGTTTGCCATCTGGCGTGTACACATCGCAAATCAAGCGTGCGACTTTACCGTAGGTGGTTTCTTCCCAACTGAGAATCATCCAGGTGTTGTAATCGGGGCGAAGATACATATCCGCTTCCATGATGCGAACGAATCCTTCGATCGAAGAACCGTCAAACATCACTTTACCATCGAGTGCCGTTTCGAGTCTCGTTACTGGAATTTCGACAGATTTGATGGTGCCATTGATGTCGGTGAACATCAAACGGACATACCGGACATTCTCCTCCCGTGCGTTTTTGAGAATCTCTTCTCGCGTGAATTTTGCCATTGTTTTTTTCTTGTCAAGCCAAACGACCATGCCTGCGCATGCGCTTTTCAAGACAACCTTTCGTTTTTTTTCAGGACGCCATTGTCCTGTTCATAGACAACATTATAGCGAGTGTCTGTATTTCTTTCAAGTGTCAATTCGATTTTGAATGTAAAATTTTCATACATGCGTCCAATTTGCTCATTTGTTCATCCATGGCGAGTTTTAGAATGGCCTGATGCGCCATTTCTTCCGTCATTCCTTGACTCATTAAATGGCGTTTCGCTTTGGAAAGCGCACGTTCCAAATCCAATTGATTCTGAAGTTGTTTGTTTTCCTGACGTAAATGATCGATACTTTTCGATTGTTTGTCAAAGACTTGAATAGCAATTGGAAGTTCCGCGTCCAATCGCAGTTCATCGAGATGAACAAAAAACGGATGGTCGCGAAAGCGAGAAAATTGATTGGAGACCGTATTCATCGACACATAAAGAATCGGGATCGTTCCCGACACAATCAAATGTTCCAAAAAGGCAAACAAGCCTTGAATGCGATAGGAGGAATGAACCACGACACAGGAATAACGTAAAAGTTCTTCTTTTCGTACCGGCGTTTTGACAATTTCATGGGGAATTCCCTTTTCATGAAGAACGCGCGCAACGCGGGAAGAAAGAAGTTGGTCCTCAATGAGAACCAACACCTTGTTCAAAGTTGATAGGGAAGCGGATGCGCGTCCGTCAAAAGACGAACTTTGTTTTTGACGTCGGCCATGACGTCATCATCGCCGACGTTCATCAACGCGTTGTCAATCAGTCTTGCGACGAGACGGAAATCCGCTTCTTTGAATCCTCTCGTCGTCATCGCGGGTGTTCCTAAGCGAATGCCGGAAGCGATGAAGGGTTTTTGGGTGTCGTAAGGAATCGTGTTTTTGTTGCAAGTGATATGGACTTCATCAAGCAAGTTTTCCGCTTTTTTCCCGGTGAGTCCTGTTTTGGATAACACATCCAACAACAACAAGTGATTATCGGTTCCACCCGAAACAACATGGTATCCAAGTTTGACGAATTCATCGGCGAAGGCCGCGGCATTCTTCACGACTTGTTTTTGATACTCCAGAAATTGCGGTTGTAAGGCTTCTTTGAAGGCGACAGCTTTCGCGGCGATGATGTGCATCAGCGGTCCGCCTTGAATACCTGGGAAAATGACTTTATCGACTTTTTTGGCGATGTCTTCGTTGTTGGTCATGATGACGCCACCACGAGGACCGCGCAATGTTTTGTGGGTGGTGGAGGTCACGATATCCGCATAATCACAGGGATTGGGATGAAGTTTCGCGACGACGAGTCCGGCGATATGTGCCATATCAACCATGAGCAATGCGCCTACTTGATCGGCAATCTTGCGGAAACGTTCAAAATCCAAAATTCGTGGATAAGCACTGGCTCCCGCCACGATGAGTTTGGGTTTTTCGGCCAGCGCGAGCTTTTCGAGTTCCTCGTAGTCAATCGTTTCCGTTTCTTTGGAAACAAAGTAAGGAACGAATTGGTAATCCACGCCACTAAAGTTGAGTGGATGTCCATGGGTGAGATGGCCACCTTGATCCAGTGCCATGCCAAGGACTTTGTCGCCTTTTTCAAGGATGGCGCGATACGCGCCCATATTGGCAGTCGAACCGGAATGCGGTTGGACGTTGCAATACTTGACGTCGAATAGCGCTTGAAGTCTTTCTTTGGCGAGCGTTTCGACTTCGTCGACAAACTCACAGCCACCATAGTAGCGTTTGCCTGGGTATCCTTCCGCATATTTGTTGGTCAAAATCGACCCATCGGCTTCTAATACCGCAAGCGAAACAAAGTTCTCGCTCGCAATGAGTTCCAAATGGTCTTTTTGACGCAATGTTTCACGTTCGATGATTTTTGCGATATCATGATCGACAAACTCTAAATGCTTCATTTCCCATTCTCCTTTTTCTCTATGGTGACGCCGGCTTCGGAGGATCCGAAGAGGACGACAATGGTTTCATCTTGGGCAGTAGGAATGTTCTTTCCCACGTAATCGGGTCGAATCGGAAGTTCCCGATGACCGCGATCGATCAATACAGCGAGTTGGATTTTATCGGGCCGGCCAAAATCCATCAGGGCATCCATGGCGGCGCGGACACTTCGTCCTGTAAACAAAACATCATCGACAAGGATGCATGTCTTCCCATTCACAGGAATCGGGTCGTTTTGTGTTTCCTTCCATTTTTCATCGTCCCGATACTTGGAAATATCGAGGGAATAGACGGGAATTTTGACGTGCTCATAGGTCTCAATATTCTCCGCAATCCGTTCGGCGAGTGGCACCCCTTTTTTGGCAATCCCGATAAACAGGACATTCTCCAAACGAACATTCTTCTCGATGATTTCGTGAGAAATCCGACGCAGTGTTTTTTCGATGGATGTTCCATCCATTATTTGACTCATGAATTTCTCACCTCTGTGTCCATTATATCATGGAAGAAAAAGAAAAGCCCACAAGATTTTGTGGGCCAAGACTATTCGATGGACTCCATTTCTCGTTCTTGCGGAAGGATTTGATTGAGCAAGATCCCCACGACCGCTGCCAAGGCCATACTTTTGACTTCGACACCTCCGATATTGATGACGGCTCCACCGAGTCCAAGAACCAACATCGCGGAGACAATGATTAAATTTCTTGATTTGGTCAAATCGACACGATGTTGAATCATGACTTTGAGACCATTTCCGGCGATAAAACCATACAAGACGATCGAGATTCCACCCAGGACTGCGGAAGGAATCTGTGCAATCAGAACCATGATTACATTCACAAACGACAACAAGATTGCGATGATTGCGGCGGCGCCCGTCACCCAAACGCTACCGACTTTGGTGATACCGACGACAGAGGTATTCTCACCATACGAGGTGTTCGCAGGACCACCGAACAAGGCCGCAACGGCCGTTGCGACACCATCACCCATCAAAGTGCGATGCAAGCCGGGATCATCGAGATAATTCGAGTCGGTAATCGAACCCAGAACTTGGTGATCGCCAATGTGTTCCGCGGCGGTCACCAACGCGATTGGCGCGATGGTTAATACCCCCGCAAAGGAAGCTTGTTGGAACGTAATGGTCGTGGATAATACATTCACGGTTGTATTCTCAAACCAAGGGAAGATGAAGGCAGGGATCTTAATCCATTCCGCTGGTGTTTTGATGGCATTCCAAATGACATCAAATTGAATCAATCTCGTATCGACGCCATCGATGATCCCTCCAGGAAAGAGAATTTCTGCTAGAGAAGCAAACAGCAACCCCGCGCCAATTCCAATCAGAAAAGGAATGACTTTCGCAAATCCTTTTCCGCGTAGGGCGACAAACACGACCGTAAAGAAACTAACAACGGCGGTGAGAATCACCTTGATGGATCCGCCATCCACGAGTCCGGCACTTCCGACTGCGACATTCGCCAGCGACAGCCCAATGATGATGATCATCGGGCCAACAATCAAACTAGGAAGTAGATTTTGAAGCCAACCACTTCCAACAAAACGGATGACGATCGCGATGATCACATAAACCATACCAGCCACAAACAATCCGGTGAGAACGGCACCCCAGTTTCCGGTTGATGCATACACCGAAAGAATCGCTCCAATGTAAGCAAATGAACTTCCCAAAAACATAGGGACCTTACGTTTGGTGAAAAAGATGTAAATCAGCGTTCCAACACCCGCGGTGAACAAGGACACGCTGATGGGGAGACCCGTAAGGCGCGGAACCAAAATCGTGGCGCCAAACATGGCAAAGACGTGTTGGAACGAGAGCATCGCCCAACGACCTTTCGATGGTTTTTCGTTGTAATTCAGAAGCAGTTTGGACATGATATCTTCTCCTTTTCTGAAAATCCCCATGAAAAAATCCCAAGCCAAAGAGGGCTTGGGATCCAAAGATCGAACAAAGGATGCAATTTCGTTCGGTTTCACTTGGTAGCCTCTCGGGACTAACTTAAAGGGAATTTCCGTTGAAGAGAATATCATATCCAAGATGTCTTGTCAATCTTGTTTTGAAATCCTTTTTCTACGCAAGTGGTGTTGTCAGTGAATAGGACGTAATTGTGGAAAGGTTACCCGCGTAATCATAAGCTTGAATCTGAACTTGATAGGTCGTGTTTGCAGTTAGGTTTGTCAGATGAACACTGTTCAAACTGACAAGATCGACCAACGTTCCATCGACGAGGACACGATAACCTGCGACTTGACCATATCCCGTCGTCGCATTGGTATCGGTCGAACGATCCCAAATCACATAGGCGTTGTTGGATTGGACGCGTAAACTTTGGACATTTCGAACGGGAGTAGGATTGGTGGTGTCTCCCGTCGCGTAATCGCGTTCGTAGACACGCACATAATCGATTTCAAAGGTATCGGAAACAAATCCGCTCTCGATGGTACCGCCCATGTTTCCACCCATCGCAAGATTGAGAATCAAATAGAAGTCTTTGTCAAAGGGCCAGGCCGCATGACTTTCGACATCGGTATTCGCTCCGGCATCAAATAGTGTCGTGCCGTATTTGTATTGATCGACATACCATGACATCGAATATTCATTCCATGTGACGGAATAGGTATGAAAATCCGTCGAAAGACCCATCAAATATTTGGAGGAAGAAATTTGAGTTCCTAAAATATGATTGTACTTTTCAGTATGAATTGAACCCACCACCGTATCCAGGTTGTTTCCAACATGTTCCATGATGTCGATTTCGCCCGAATTCGGCCAACCGCCATACGATGATGTCGTTGGCATCATCCAAAAGGCAGGCCATGTTCCTCCCGCGGAAGGAAGTTTGGCGCGCATTTCGAACTTTCCATACGTCCAATCGACTTTTCCGGAAGTCCAAATCTTCGAGGAGGTGTATTGAGAACCATTATAGGATTCTTTGAGTACAGTAATGATCAGTTTTTCGCCATCCACGTAGGCGTTTTCGGCGCGAGAAGTATAGTATTGAAGCTCATTATTCCCAAAACCGCCGCCACCGTTTTGATGGGACCATTTGGTCGCATCAACACCACCGGTATAATTGAATTCTTCACACCAAACCGGAATCCAACCCGAGACGATGTCAATGACAGGGCAATCATCCGGGATGTTGGCCATCAAACTCAACGGATCATACGTGGTTGTAGTGGTCGATTCTTCAGTATTTGTGGTTGTGGTTGTTATTGTCGTTTCCGACGTACACGCCACAAGACTGCTTGCCAATAAGATGAAGGATACAATCAGCCATTTTTTCACGATCAAGACTCCAATGTCGTGACCAATACTTGAAGTGGAACGCTCTGGTTTCCAACATAATCTTCCGCAACGATGGTCACAACCACATCGACGCCAGAAGGTAATCCCGTAATCAAGGCGCCATTAACGCCAGTTTTTTTGATTAATGTGCCAGTCGATCCTAAAGCACCGACATAAATGTAATATTGTTTGATATCGTGATCATCGACGGCTTCTTTCCATACGAGATAGACGGAATTAGAGGTCGTACGAATCACCGAAGCATTCGAAGGCGAGGAGGGAGCACCCGAATCTTGATAGACATTGTCATGTTGATAAACACGAACATAGTCGACTTGCATGGTGGTGGGGAAAATATTGTTGTCAACGCCTTGTGCGCCACCCCAATTTCCACCAATCGCCAGATTCAAAATCAAATAGAAATATTGGTCAAATGGCCAGTCTACGGTCGTATCATAAAGGACCGTTCCAGAAAGTTCGGGATCGTATCCAACCGAAGCGAAGGCGAGGCCATCATAAAACCATGTAATCGAGGTTTCATCCCATTCGATTCCGTAAGTATGGAATTCATTCGCGACATCAAT
>JAQVKB010000045.1 GCA_028694875.1 Candidatus Izemoplasmatales bacterium | reverse complement strand
TGAAAGAAGGGTATTTACCAGTCATTCGCGAGTATCCCATGGTACGGTTTCTGTCGATTCCGAGAAGCCCTTATGAAAATGCCCATGAAGAGTTTCCGGAGTTGTTTCAAGAAGAGTCCAAATGGAAGATTTTAGGGCCTGAATACGCCCCCGATTTTAGCGCCTTCGGGTTCCATTTGGCATCGTTTTTACGAGACAGCCTTTCTTCGCCAATTGGCATCGTTTTGCTTGCGGAGCCCGAAACGTCGATGTTTAGCTTTGTGAGTGAGAATGAAATTCTCAAAAGCACCAAACTTCGTCGCATCCTCATTTCTTATCAAAAAGAAATCGACAAATTCGACAGTAGTCAACACTATGATTTGGTGTATGAACAAGAAATGGGATATGCTCAAGCTTCTTCCAAATTATCCCTCCTTCCAATGGGCCCAAAACACCATAATCGCCCTTCAGGAATGTATTCCGTGATGAACCGGTATCTGAAACGTGTCTCGTTTGCAGGAGCCATCTATTACCAAGGAACGACCGACCTTGAACATGTTGATTTGGCAGAAGAAGCGATTTGGCGCATGGTTTCCTCTTGGAGAACATTATTGGACCTCCCCAATCTTCCGTTTTTCCATATTCAACTTGCAGGAAGAACGTTGATGGAAGACAAGATTCTCAAAGCGGCGAAATTTCGTGAAGCGCAAGCCAAATGTATGGATATTTCCGATGCGGTCTATATGACTTCGGCAGTTGATCTCGGAGACAAATTGGAACCCATTTCTCGTGACCAACTTCCCTTAGCGGAACGAATGGCGAATTTGATTTTGGAGAAGGTCTATCATATCGGCAAAAATTCGATGTGTCCAATGATTTTCTCTCACCAAATTCAAAAAGAGAAATTATTAATAAACACCCACCAAAACTCGTTGAATCTAATGTCTCGATCACGCCAAAATACAGGTTTTTATCAAAGTTATGATGGGATTACCTTTGAGGAGATTCAAGGCGTTCAATTGATGACGAATCAAATTGCGATTCCGTATGATCCAGACGTGATTGAAATCAGATACGGTTACCATGATTTTCCGATGTTGGATTTATATTCCGCCAACGGCTTACCCCTCTTGCCATTCCGTTTGGAACTCGAAAAAGAAGCTCATTAAGAAGGCGTCTGTCGACGCCTTTTTGTTTGCTTGAATCATTTCTGTTCTTGGACAATGAAAAGGAGTTGACAAGTCTCAATTTCAGGAGTAAAATGTGTGCTCAGAAAGTAAGATTTGACTGTCTTTGTTGGCGGTCTAGGTGAAGCACATGTCCAAACTCAAACCCAAACTCTTTTCCGTCATGAAAGGCTATACCAAAGCTCAATTTTTCAAGGATTTCACGGCAGGAATCATTGTCGCGATTATTGCGTTTCCGCTGTCCATCGCTTTAGCGATTGCCTCCGGTGTCGCTCCTGAACGAGGTCTCTATACCGCGATTGTGGCTGGTTTTATCATCAGTTTCTTGGGTGGTAGCCGTGTTCAAATTGGCGGTCCTACTGGCGCGTTTATGGTCATTGTTCTCGGCGTGATTGCGGAGTATGGATTTGAAGGTCTCGTCATCGCGACGTTCCTGGCAGGGATCATCATGATTCTGTTTGGACTGGCGAAACTCGGTAGTGTTGTCAAATTCATTCCCTATCCAATTGTGACCGGGTTTACCACCGGAATCGCACTGGTGATTTTCACTTCTCAAGTTCAAGATTTCTTTGGTATGGGAATTACGAATTTACCTGGTGATTTTTTAGGAAAATGGGGAGCTTATTTTACCCACATCGGCGATATCAACCCTGTCACATTAGGAATTGGTGCGTTGACGCTTCTCATCTTGATCTTTTGGCCGAAGATTTCCAAGAAGATTCCTGGCACCTTGGTGGCGATTGTCGTCGCCACGGCACTGACGTATTTTCTCGGATTGGATATTGAAACGATTGGATCCAAATATGGGGTATTGGCGTCGACGTTACCGGCACCTTCCCTCCCCTCAATCACCTTCGATAAAATCAAAACTTTGCTTGAACCTGCCTTTGTCATCGCCTTTTTAGGCTCGGTGGAAAGTTTGCTTTCAGCGGTCGTTTCGGATGGTATGATTGGCAGCCGTCATCGATCCAATATGGAATTGGTGGCGCAAGGCGTCGCCAATATTGGCTCTTCCGTCTTTGGCGGTATTCCCGCGACAGGTGCGATTGCTAGAACCGTCGCGAACATCAAAAATGGTGGACGCACCCCGATTGCCGGAATGACGCATGCGGTTGTCGTGCTGCTCATGATGCTCTTTTTGATGCCACTCGTACAACACATTCCGCTTTCTTCGTTGGCGGCAGTGTTGTTCATGGTCGCCTATAATATGTCGGATTTACGCGAATTTAAAACCGTTCTCAAATCTCCGCTTCCCGACACGGTCGTGTTGCTCACGACGTTTGGATTGACCGTCGTCGTCGATTTGGTGGTGGCGATTGAAATCGGATTGGTAATGTCGATGTTCTTGTTTATGAAGCGGATGTCGGATGTCTCGGATGTATCCATCAAAAAACTCGATTTCACCGAAGAAACCAAACAAGAAACCCTTCATGAGCCGAATCAAACACTGCCTCAAACGCAGTGGGGAGAAGGCGTCCAAATGTACCAAATCAATGGACCGTTTTTCTTCGGTGCCGCGCATAAATTTGTCGACGCCGTCAAATCAACGGACAATTCGATTCGGCATTTGATTGTCGGAATGAAACACGTTCCGGCGATGGACGCGACCGCAATTCATTACTTCAAATCGACACTCAAAACGTGTGAATCGAAAAAGATTACACTCTATATTACTGGTTTGAAAAGTCAACCCAAAGAAGCGCTTGAAAAAGCGGGTGTATTGGAAAAGATTGGTCCGAACCGGATGTTCGCGACCATCGAAGAAGCCGTGGCGCAAGTCAAAATCGAAAAATCCTAGATTGCCGTCTGAGAAATCAGTCGGCAATTTCTTTTTTGGCCTCGTGAAAATGTGCACTTTGTGTAGTATAATGGTGATGGTGATGGCATGAAAGAATACCGAACGAGCGCCAAAGAAATCGCCGAATTGTTGTTTGGTTCCGGCGATATCACAAGTGATCGCGTGATGACGACACGCGCCAACGAAGGGCTAGAAATCCATCAATATTGGCAATCCTTATACGGTCCTGACGACGCCAAAGAAGTCTTCGTCAGAACCGTTTTTGAACGTAATGGCATCCTTCTCGATGTGACTGGTCGCATCGATGGCATTTTGGCCAAAGAAGAAGGCATTGTGTTAGAAGAAATCAAATCCACAAGGCTCGATTTTGAATATTTAGAAGAAGATACCTATCCTGCTCACAGTGCGCAAGCCAAGCTCTATGCCTATATGTATATGCTTGAAAAGGGACTCAAAAAGATCAAAGTGGTTTTGACCTATATTCAAGTCGAAGATCGCACAGTTCAACAATTCGAAAAGTCATATACGTTAAAGGTTTTAGAAAGTTACTACACCAAAACGATTGGAAAGTATCTCGATTGGGTCGAAAAAGTATCCAATCACGAAGATCTTCGCATGAAATCGATGGAAGGACTCAAGTTTCCTTTCGACGATTATCGCTTGAATCAACGCGAATTGATGGCACATGTTTACCGAAATACCTTGGACGAAGGCATTCTTTATGCGACGGCCCCTACCGGAATTGGGAAGACGATTGCGACGATGTTTGCGTCGCTCAAGGCGATTCATGACCCCCGTGAAAAGATCTTTTACGCGACCGCGAAGAATGATGGAAAAGTCATCGCACTCGATACGATTCGTTTGTTGGAAAAGAATGGTTTGATCGCGAAAACCAGCGAAATTACCGCCAAGGATTCGATGTGTCTTTTGAAGGAAAGAGACTGCGATCCGGAGACGTGCAAATACGCCAAGGGATATTACAAACGCGTCTACAAAGCGATTGATGATCTCTTTGAAAATGAGTCGATTTTCTCCAAAGAAATCATGAAATTGTATGGAAGAAAACATAAAGTATGCCCTTTTGAGTACTCCTTGGATGCATCCAATTACTCCGATGTCATCGTCTGCGATTACAATTACGTGTTTGACCCCCGGGTTCATTTGATTCGATATTTTGAAGAAGACAAATATCGTCCGATCGTTTTGGTGGATGAAGCCCATAACATGATTTCTCGAAGCCGTGAAATGTATTCGGCGACGATTCGAGAAGAGACCCTCAAAGCGATGTTGGATGTCGCCAGATACTTGAAACCCAACCCCAAACGAGAAGTTCAACGGGTATTGGATTACTTCCAAGAAATCGGTGTGGAATTGTTATTGGAAGTCGATTTTACGATGAAGGACACGATGGATGACGTCTTGTTTGGTCTGCTCAAAAGACTGTTGGCGAAGTTCGATCAAATCCTTTCTGGTGAACGCAAAATTCCGATGAAATCGACCGTGTTGGACCTCTATTTTGAAGTTTATCAGTTTGTCAAAATTACGGAGTTTTTCAATCAAGAATATGTCTTTTTGTATGAGCGCATCGACAATCATATTCAGGTCTCGATGAAGTGCCTCAACGCCGCTGGTTTTTTGAAGGAAACGATGAACAAACATACCGTTTCGACAACGTTGTTTTCCGCCACGCTCGACCCCATCCATTACTACAAAACATTGCTTTCCGGGGGAGAAGGCAAAGATGTGAAAATGCCTTCGCCGTTCAAGCAAAATCATTTGTTATTGCTCGCGGTGGATGATGTATCCACAAGGTACAATGACCGCAATGACTCGATCGAAAAGATTGTGTCGGTAACGAAGACGTTGGTTCGATCGAAGAAGGGAAATTACATTGTGTTTTTCCCAAGTTATCAATACTTATCGATGGTCAAAGAAAAACTGGATCAAGAAAATCTCGACCTCGAGATTCTGGAACAAAAGCGCGAGATGTCGCTTTTGGAACGAAGTGAAACACTCACGATGTTCAAAACCCAAAGCGACAAAACCCAGGTTGGACTGTTTGTGATGGGTGGGGTGTTTGGCGAGTCCATCGATCTGATTGGCGACATGTTATCGGGGGTTGTCATTGTTGGTGTTGGCTTGCCACAACTTTCCAATTTCAATAACATTCTACGATCTCATTTTGATCTCGAGTTTCAAAGTGGCTTTGATTATGCCTATACATTCCCTGGTCTGAACAAAGTGATTCAAGCGGTGGGTCGCGTGATTCGTAGTGAATCCGATCGTGGCGTCGCCATTCTCATCGATGACCGATTCACATCGAATCGATATTATGGGTTATATCCCAAAGAATGGTCCCATTTGCGTGTCGTGAATGAACCAGAACGCATCGAGCGATTGCTCGATCGATTTTGGAAAGAAGGAGAAGAACAATGAAGAGGATACTGAAAAGAATTCTGATCGTCTTCCTAGGTTTGTTGGTGGTGTTGATGGCGCTGAACTTCCCAGTAGCGACCTTTTCCAAAGGCGAAACCAATGGCACGTACGACCATTGGATGGCCGACACGCTCTCAGGGGAAGAACGCATTATCGATGTGGCGATGTTAGGGGCACACGACGCCTTTACCTCGCAAATGTCGATTCTTTCTTCGGTCGATGAAGCTTCCGCCGATTCGATTCAAACCGGATTCATCGGATTTCTCATCAAAGGATTCTCCTACCGACAATCCAAAACACAGACCGCGACCGTGACCGAACTCCTTCAAGCTGGCGTACGTTATTTCGACATTCGTTTGACGTTTCAAGAATCCAGTCAAACGTGGATGACCGTCCACACCTATTTTTCAACACCACTTTCGGACATCTTAACAGAGATCTCCGCTTTTCTTTCGAATCATCCCGGCGAATTCTTGATTCTCGATATCCAACATGTCAATGGTGTGGATTACGCCGACACGGAAACCTTTGATCAAATCAGAACCTTGTTCGAGGATGCTGGCGTATTGGATTATGCCTTGAGTGAGGATGTTGCGCCTCTTGATGAAGTCACGGTCAATGACATGACCGATAACATGACCCAAGCGGGAGTTGTCATTCTCTCAAAATACATCGAAACGGATCTTCAATTCTTCGATTATCGCGCTTCGATTCGCTCCGCTTGGGCGAATACAGACGATCCCACACTGCTGTTCCAGTTTCTTACTTCAGAGACCGAACTCATCAATAACCATGCGGCACTCACAGGCAATCAAGTATCCGACAATTCCAGTGCTGTAGATAGTTTGGAAGGATTCCGCGTCATGCAAGCCGTCCTAACCATGCAAATGTCAGGACCAGGTATTGTTCAAGGAATCACGGATTGGTCGTTGCTCGCAAAAGCCCAGCGATTCAACGGAACCATCCTCGATCAAGAAGGATTTGATGACTGGCTTCACGCCATGCCCATCGTGATGGTCGACGCCGCCAATTCCACGCAAGCTGACTTTTTGGATCGAATGATGGAAAAAATCATCGAATTCAACGAAAATTGAGCCTTATATAAAAAATATAGAAAAAAACCGGAAAATCGCGGTCGAAAAGACTTGCAATCCGGTTTTCTTTTTGTTAAAATAATCAATGCCTGTCTCGCACAGGAAGGCATAGACTCGTGAGGTTGCTGACACACACATAGCCGTTGTTATGTGTCGTAGTGATGTCAGGGAATTCATGACGAGCCCGTATATAAGCGAAATTATATGCAAAGGAGGAGCCACCATGGCCGCAAATCAAGTTATCCGCATCAGACTCAAATCTTACGACCACAGACTTCTAGATCAATCCGCGAAGAAAATCGTCGACACTGCCAAGAAAACAGGCGCACAAGTGTCCGGACCGATTCCGCTTCCCACGGAGAAGGAAATCTTCACGATCCTCAGAAGCCCGCATGTCAACAAGGATTCTCGCGAACAATTCGAACGCAGAACCCACAAACGTCTGATCGACATCGTCAACCCGTCCGCGAAAACGATCGATGCTCTCATGCATCTCGATCTACCGAGCGGTGTCGACATCGTCTTGAAGTAAGTACAAATGTAGTCAAGAAACAAAACTAAGAAAACTTTCAAAAAAAATTATAGGAGGTGCACTCATGGCAAAAGGTATCTTAGGAAGAAAAGTGGGCATGACGCAAGTGTTCGACGCTGACGGCAGATTGATTCCAGTCACCGTGATCGATACGACCCCGAACGTTGTCCTGCAAAAGAAAACGATCGAAACCGACGGCTATGAAGCGGTTCAACTTGGATTCATGGAAAAACGCGCCAACATCGTGAACAAACCCATGACCGGCCACTTCAGCAAAGTCGGCACGACGCCTAAGCGCTACGTGCGGGAAATCAGACTCCAAGGAATGATGGAGTATGAGCCCGGCCAGGAGGTCAAATGTGATATATTTGCCGCCGGTGATCATGTAGACGTGCAAGGCGTTTCAAAAGGCAAAGGTTACCAAGGTGTAATCAAACGCCACAACTTCAGTACAGGCCCAATGGCCCATGGCTCGAAGTATCACCGCGGAGTTGGTTCGATGGGTTCCATTGATCCAAACCGTATTCGTAAAGGTAAGAAGATGC
>JAQVKB010000044.1 GCA_028694875.1 Candidatus Izemoplasmatales bacterium | reverse complement strand
CAATTGAAGCTGTATGTGGAATACCGTGTTGATACCATCGTTTATGGTACCGATGCGGACGCAGAAGAAACCTATAACTTCACGCTGCCGGTCATTCCAACCAGCGTCATAGATGCCCTCGAATCGTATTTTGCGGACTTGCATGATTCCTTGTATGTCGTAGGCTACTTGAATGTCATCATTGCGGCGAAACTCGAAGCTGGGACCATTTCGAACGCTCATTCGGCCTATTGTGACTGGACGAGTGACGCCATCAAAGCCAGACTCGCGGAAGTTTCCGACATCTATTTGGATTCGGTGTTCCCAGCACCCACGAAATAATTGAATCAAGTATAGAAATAGGGTGGAGACAGTGTCTCCCCCCTTTCCTTTGGAGGAAAAGATGAATCTCGAACAAGAATCGAAAACGATCGTCAAAACATCGATTGTCATTATGGTTTGGAATGCCTTTTTGGCGGTGATCAAATTATTCGCGGCGATTTTTGGAAAATCGGGAGCGATGCTCTCGGATGCCATCAATTCGCTGTCGGATATCTTAACGAATATCGTTGTGATGATCAGCGGAAAATGGTCCAAGAAAGGAATCGATAAAGATCATCCTTATGGCCATGAAAAATTTGATTCGATGGTCAGTGTCCTCTTGGGTGTCGCCATCATCATCACCGCTTTTGAGATCGCCAAAGCGGCCGCAACGACATTGTATGAATACCTGTTCCAAAATGGCACCATCGAAACGCCTCATTACCTCGCTTTGGTCGTGGCGATTGCGACGATCATGGTGAAAGAAGTACTCTATCATTATACGAAAAGAAATGCAAAAAAGGCTCGGTCTCAAGCGCTCGCTGCGCAAGCAATGGATCATCGTGGCGACGAGATTGCGAGTTTTGGTGCCTTTATCGGTATCGGCGGAACCATCTTTTTTCAATGGTCTTTCCTAGAGCCAGCGGCATCCATCTTCATCTCATTGTTTGTCGCTCGACTTGGTTTCAAAATTGTCAAAGAAGGAATTGCGCAAGTCGTCGATCAAGCGGCTCCTGATGAAATTCAAACGGAGATTCGTGCCATCGTCGCGAAGCATCCTGAAGTTTGTCGCATCGATGAATTGAAGACGAGAATGTTCGGGATGAAACTCTATGTCGATTTGGAAATTCGACTCAAAGGAACGATGACGCTTCGCGAATCTCATGCGATTGCTGAAAAAGTTCATGATGATATTGAAAATACCCTGCCTGATGTCTTGCATTGCATGATTCATGTCAATCCAGAATGTGATCCCTCAAAAACCAAAACCGGAAATGTGTAAACCGTGCCACATTTCCGGTTTTCTTTTCTCATTTTTTGATGGATTTCGAAACTTCTCCTATTGAAATCGCTAACATGATTTGATATAATGAATGAGTAAACGGTTACGGCCAAAAAATATAGGAGGAAAAAATGAAAAGGAAAGGATTCGCATTACTGCTTGTGATGTTCCTCGCCTTCGGCATCGTGGCGTGCAAAGAAGACACGACCACGACCACGACGACGACTACGACGACGACCACCACGACAGGGCTCTCGCTCACGTTAAACGGTCTTACCGACGTTGGTTACACGGACGAGGACAAGATTTACACTGGCGATGTATTCGATCTTCTCGAAGGAGTTACGGCCACGGGTTCCGACGGCAATGACTACTCCGCAAACATTACGGTTGCAAGTGATGTCGCTTCTTGCCAAATCACTGATGGCAAATTGACATCGAACGCGGCTCAAACCTGCGTCGTTACTTACACGGTTGTTGTGGGATCGAAATGGGCACGTGAAAACAGAAACGTGAAAGTCTCTGTTGCTCCAATCACCGTCAATTTTGAAGAAACAGACCGCTTCGACAACACCGCGTTGTTTGGTGAAGATTATGTCATCACCACCGATGATCCCGGCGTCAACAAGTTCCATTACTGGGCTTCCGGCGCGGACATTCTCGGAGACACCGGCTATGTGAAAGTAGAAGGCGGAAAACTGATTATCTCTCAAGAATCTGTTGGCACATTGAACTATGCCCTTCAAACGATCGCGTTAACGCAAGTATCGCTTGAACCAGGACGTACTTACAAAATGACGATGACGATCACTTCCGATGCGGAACGTGTCATCGACATCGTGACCAAAGCGCCAAACAATGACTATGCAAACGACACTCATAGCAAATTTGCGATTCATGTTGGCACCGCGACATATGAAATGATTTGGGTTGCAAACCAAGACACTCTCCACCTCAATATTATGACGGGTGTGACGAACGATCCTGATACCGACATCCCGAATGAAAATGCTGGAACCCTCGAATTCTCAGACTTTGTCTTGTTCGAAGGCCCCATCGTGATTGACTACACCGAACTCGAAGGATTCTTCACAAATACGGAAATCGCTTCGGGCACTGCGATTGAACTGAATACGACGACGGATACAGACTATGTCCGTGAATTCTACTACTGGGATAATGGCTCTGGCGCCATGATGTCCGGTGTGACCACCGATGGCGGCGTGGATATCACGTTGATTTCGGAAGGCACAAGTAACTGGGAAAACCAACTCCAATGGAACGACGTAAACAAAGCTGGAACTCCTTTGATTAAGGGTGCGGCTTACAAGTTGACATTCGATATTACTTCGTCTGTAGCGAGAACCATTGAAATTGGTATCACTGGTAGCAACAACGCGCTTCCAAGCTCGGCTTCGTTGACCGTTGAACTCTCTGCTGGTCTCAATGAAATCGTGTTGGAATTCGTTTCTCTCTATGATTACTTCTTCATGAAGGTTTTGATGGGTAACTTTGGCGATCTCGATGGCATTGGCACCCTCTCCTTCGCGAACTTCCACCTCTATCAAGATGTGAATGCAGTTCCAGTTGAAGAAGAAGAAGGCACTGTCGTGGAAGCCATCGACTCCTGGAGCGATGAATTCGTTCTTGTTGAAAACGGCATCCAAAACGGCGACTTCTCCAAAGAAGGTATGGTTATTGATGTTGACGCGACCGATGGCTGGACCTACTGGACGACGGTGGATCAAACATGGGCTTCTGTCCAAATCGATGCGACCTTCGCGATTACCGATGGCAAGCTCGTTGCGACGACTCTTGGCAGCGGCGGCGAAGTTTGGTACATCCAAATGTCTTACCGTCCCACCGAAGATTATAATGTAACTCCAGGAGCTACCTACCGTGTTGAATTTGATGTCAACGCTTCGGTTGGTGGAACCTTCTCGATGGAAATGACGACCACTGGCAACGTTGCAAACAAAGCGATTCCAGTGACCCTCGAAGCTGGTGACAACCACGTTGTCGTGGACTATGTTGCTTACGAAGAAAACTTCAAACTCACGGCTTGCTTAGGCCTCTATGGCGAAGCGGTCTTGACATTCGACAACTTCACATTGCAAGAAGAAGTCATCCTTGGATATAACAACATCGAAGATGGAATCCAAAACGGCGACTTCTCCAAAGATGGCATGGTCATCGATGCCGATGCAACCGATGGTTGGTCTTTCTGGACCACAATCGACCAAACTTGGGCTTCTGTCCAAATCGGCGCGAACTTCTCGATCGTCGATGGCAAAGCCGTTGTTGAAACTCTTGGAACGGGTGGAGAAGTATGGTATATTCAATTCTCTTACCGTCCAACGGAAGATTACAATGTAAAACCTGGTTACATGTATCAAGTTGAATTCGATGTCAATGCAACGGTTGGTGGAACCTTCTCGATGGAAATGACCACGACTGGTAATGCTGCGAACGTCGCAATTCCGGTGACATTGGTCGCTGGCGACAACCATGTTGTTGTGACCTATGTAGCTTACGAAGAAAACCTCAAATTGACGGCTTGCTTAGGACTCTATGGACTTGCAACCTTGACGTTTGACAACTTCACACTTACCGAAGTTTACCAATTCGATAAGGGCGCTGATGTTTCCATCCAAAACGGCGATTTCGCAAAAGACGGCATGGTCATCGATGTCGATGCAACCGATGGTTGGACTTACTGGACCACGATCGACCAAACTTGGGCTTCTGTCCAAATCGGTGCGAATTTCTCGATTGTCAACGGTGAACTCGTTGTTGAAACCTTAGGCACCGGCGGCGAAGTATGGTACATCCAACTTTCTTACCGTCCCACCGAAGATTACAATGTCACGGCTGGATATGTCTACATCGTCGAATTTGATGTCAATGCTTCCGTTGGCGGAACCTTCTCGATGGAAATGACGACCACTGGCAATGCCGCAAATGTTGCGATTCCTGTAACCCTCGTTGCCGGCGACAACCATGTTGTTGTGACCTACATCGCGTATGAAGAAAACTTCAAACTCACGGCTTGCTTGGGCCTCTATGGTCTTGCTACCCTGACCTTTGACAACTTCGAAATCACGGAGTATGTCCCTCGCTAAGCATTCGTTTGTAACACAAAGATTCACGAGGCATGAGCAATCATGCCTCGTTTTCTTTTCTCTATCACAACCCTTGATTTCATGTTTTGTTTCTGTTATAATATACACTCACAAGTAAACGCTTTCTCGCGTTCAAAAAAGGTGTGATTTCCATGAATTTATCGCTATTTACGAATTTTCTCGATACCGGTCCTTCGCTCGGAGAAATCATTCTCCGAATGGGACTTACAGCGCTATTTGTCGGCATTATTGGCATTGAGAGACAAATGCGTCATAAGATTGCTGGAGTGACGACGCACTTGATGGTGGCCTTCGGTGCCGCTGGCATTGCGATCCTTCAAGATAGTCTATACTTGGAAGCCCTCGCATTGGCGGAATCGTACGCTTCCCAAGGCATTCCCATTACTGTAAACTTGGAGCGTCAACGCGTGATTGCTCAAGTTGTAACCGGTGTTGGTTTCCTTGGCGCGGGTACCATATTGAAAACATCCAACGGAATTTCCGGATTAACAACTGCCGCGACGATTTGGCTCGCCGCCATGGTGGGACTCACCTTTGGCATGGGAGCATATGTGCTCGGTATCGTTTTGAGTTTGTTCTCACTCCTATTCTTGACGGGTGTACGAAAGTTGTTGGAAAGCACCTCCATCAAACATGTGAAATCGCCGGAAACACTTGGCGCAGAAGTCATCGAAAAATAGGGAAGTCCTTCGGGATTTCCTTTTTCATTGGAAAAGAAACATTCATATTTTTTGCATTAAGGCCTATTTTACGGTATAATTTAGGGTGTTGAAATGGAGGGTTATCATGTCCAAACTTGAACTCAAAAATCTGGTTGTTTCCGTGGAAGGGAACACCATTCTTAAAGGAATAAATCTCACAGTGAACGGTGGCGAGACCCATGCAATTATGGGACCCAATGGCACTGGAAAATCGACATTAGCGCAAATCGTGATGGGACATCCCAAGTATGTCATCGAGTCAGGCGAGATTCTTCTCGACGGAGAACTTATGAATGATCTTCCAGTCGATGAGCGCAGTCGCAAAGGTATTTTTCTGGGCATGCAAAGTCCCGTTGAGGTTCCTGGCGTGACCAACTTTGATTTTGTCAAAAGCGCGGTTAGTGTGCGCTTGCCAAAAGACCAACATTTACGGATTGGTCGTTTTATCCTCCAATTTGAAGATGCGGCCAAAGAATTATCGATGGGTAGCGGTCTGTCCCACCGTTTCTTGAATCAAGGTTTCTCCGGTGGGGAAAAGAAGCGCAATGAAATTCTTCAAATGAAACTATTAAAACCATCGATTGCGTTTCTCGATGAAATTGACTCTGGACTCGACGTCGACGCACTTCGAATTGTGGGTGAAAACGTCACAAAGATGAAGTCTCCCAACCTTGGGATGGTCTTAATCACCCATTATCAACGTCTTTTGGATTACATTGAACCGGACTTTGTTCACATCATGATTCGTGGTCAAATTGTCAAAACTGGCGGAAAAGAATTGATTACGAAAATTGATCAAGATGGCTATGATTGGCTAAAAGCGGAACTCGGTGTGACGGACTTCGAAGAAAAACAACCACAGTACTCGCTGGGTACTTGTGCGACGAATACCGCTGTCAATTCGGTGACAAAATGAGTTTTCCTGATTATCTCACACGCATTCCCAATGTGGTGGATTTGTCTCAACCCAACACATTGCAAATCGTTCCAAAAGTGCAGGTGAACGATCAAGGGGTGCATGTGACCATCCCACGTTCTACAAAACAACCTGCCGTGTTTTTATGGAATCAAAAAATCAGTCAATTGACGTTGCATGTCTCCGAAGGTGTGGCGGCGGAAGTGATTCTGTTGCGTGTCCTATCTGGAAACGCCAAACAAAGTTTCCAAATACAACTAGACTCCGATGCCTCATTGTCCCTTCATGAAGCAGAGTGGAATCTACGCGCATCCAAGACATCGATTCAACGTCGATTGACACTTCAAAAGTCTGCTCGACTTGAGCACCAATTACTTTCCTCTTTGGAAGGGACCTCCGAATCGGATTTCTTCCTCGACTTACAAGGAGCTCGTGCGGAATATGCCGGGGAGACATTCTTGGTCGCTTCTGGCGAGTCGAAGGCATTTGCTCATCAACGTCTCGAACATCACGCGAAATCGAGCGTGTCGAACATTCAAAATATTCTTGTCGCTTCCGAAGCGTCGGATCTCGATTATTCTGTGAATGGGTTCATCGAGAAAGGAATGGCTGGAAGTATTTGTCGCCAACAAAATCGCGGGGTGATTTTGTCCCCCAAAGGTTCGGTGCGAGTGGATCCGAAACTCTACATCGATGAATACGATGTCGAAGCGGGTCATGGCGCAGCTATTGGTCAAATTGATGAAGAACAACTGTTTTATCTTCTCTCTCGAGGACTCACGGAAGATGAAGCGAAACGCTTAATTCTTTCGGGATATACTGAACAATTCTTAGCGCCCTATGAAGCGCTTGAGATTCGTTCCCGATTGGAACAAAGGATTGCCAACCGTTTGAAAGGGGCATAACATGGAAGCCAATGTATGGAAAAAGGATTTTCCGCAAATTCAACAAGGGATGGTCTACCTCGATAGTGCCGCGATGAGCCTCAAACCGCAATCGGTGATTGATGCCGTCAATTATTACTATCGCGACCTCTCTGTCAACATTCACCGTGGATTATATCCATCGGGTGTTTTGACAACCCATCTCTACGAAGAAGCGCGAGAAAAAGTTGCGGAGTATCTCCATGCGACGGCCGATGAAATTGTCTTTACAAGAGGAACGACCTCTTCCCTCAATTTGGTAGCACTCTCTTACGGTGCTACGTTTCTCAAAAAAGGAGATGTCATTCTCACTTCGGAACTCGAACATCACTCCTCCTATCTTCCTTGGCGTGAAATCGCGCTCAAAGTCGGTGCGACAATTCGTTTTGTACCACTGACAAAAGAAGGTCGGATTACGGTTGAGGCGTTTTCATCTGTTTTGGATGAACACGTCAAAGTCGTGGCATTAACCCATGTTTCCAATGTCATGGGATTTGTCACACCGATCCAAGAAATCACGAAATTAGCCCATCAAACGGGTGCGATTGTCGTTCTCGACGCCGCCCAGTCACTGCCCCATTATCAT
>JAQVKB010000043.1 GCA_028694875.1 Candidatus Izemoplasmatales bacterium | reverse complement strand
CTCCAATTTCTTGCCCCTGATATACATATGGAGTTCCTTGCATTCCATAGAGGAATGTCGCCAACATCTTGGCACTGTCAAGACGGTAATCTTACTGCCATAACGCGAGACACAACGTGGCTGATCATGATTTTCAAAGAAAAGCGAATTCCAACCCTTATCAAAAAGTCCATGTTGCATCAGTTCATAATAATGCTTGAATTCGACCAAATCGAGTTTTTTCAGCGCCCATTTTCCTTGTCCTGGAATCTCATCCAAGCCTAGATGTCCAAACTGGAAGATCATCGACAATTTTGGATTGGCCAAATTCGTCACTTCCGCAGCGCGTTCCATCGAGAGTGTCGGCATCTCACCAACCGTGAACACTTTTCTTCCCGCGAAACAAGCTTGATGCATTTCTTCAAGGAAATCATTGAGATAAGGTCCGTCTCCTAGCTGTTTACGGTCAATATCTTTTCCAATCAAATCGATGACATCGAGACGGAACCCATCGATTCCTAAATCAAGCCACCAATTGATCATCTTGTAAATTTCCTGACGAAGTTTTGGGTTTTGCCAATTCAAGTCGGGTTGTTTTTTCGAAAACAAATGGAAGTAATATTCTTCAGTCATGGGATCCCATTCCCATGCCGATCCCGAAAAAACACTGCCAATGTCGGTTTTCTCTTTGCGCCAAACATAATAATCGCGATACTCATTGTCTCTAGAAGTTCGTGCTTGTTGGAACCAAACATGTTCATCCGAGGTATGATTCACGACGAGGTCCATAATGAGCTTCATACCACGCTCATGAACCGCTTGAAGTAACGCTTGAAAATCATCAAAATTGCCAAACATCGGATGAATGGCATAATAGTCTGAAATGTCATATCCATTGTCGTCCATCGGAGACTGATAGATTGGAGAAAGCCAAATCACATCAGCGCCTAGCTCTTGGATATGTTCGAGTCTGGAGAGGATTCCTTGGAGATCGCCGATGCCATCCGCATTGGCATCTTGAAAGGAAAGAGGGTATACTTGATAGACAACAGCTTTTCGCCAATTCGAAAGAGAATTTTTCATTCGTAATCTCCCTGTATCATTGAAACGTTTCACTCAATTTCATTTTACACCACGTCGAATGAAAACGCAACCAAAGAAAAACGAAATTTCAAACCATCAAAAGTCGACGAAAATTGCAATGCCGAAAAACCGCAAAACCACCACAAAATCTAGGGTTTCGCGATTTTTTTTACAAAAAATCATCTTACATTCGCGCGCGAACCGTGATATAATGAAGCAGTCATTACGTCAATGTGAAAACCTTGAGCAAAAATACTAGAAATTAGTATTGAATCCTTAACCGGACTTTTTTCCGGGAGGATCTCGGCCAAGACTAACTTCATCTTTTTATTTTTGCGTTTCCGTGGAATAATCGAACCGATTTGAACCCGAAACTTTTTTTGCGTTATGGACCCATTGTTCTTTACTCACACTCGCACCTCTTCTGTTCCCGCGTGGCCGACTCGCGGGAAAAGAAGGATGCGTATGTGTCATAGATAAAGAAAGAAACTGTGCATAGGAGGCATTTGATGAAGTATTTAGCTACTTTCCTCGTGATGTTCGTAGTCTATCTGTTTCTGGCTGGCTTTACGCTTGATGAAGTCATCCTTGGAAGCATCGTCAGTGCGGCCTTGACACTCATCCTTGTGAAATTCGTCGATTTCCGGATCGATTGGAAATTCCCTTGGAAGCTTGTCAAGTTCGTATTTGTCTATCTTCCGCTCTTCATTTGGAAACTGATTGTCGCGAACTTCGATGTCGCAAGAAGGGTTCTCACCCCGAAGATTCCTCTCAATCCTGGAATCGTCAAAGTGAAAACCAATCTCAAAGGGGATTTTGGAAAATTGACCCTTGCGAACTCGATCACCCTCACCCCCGGTACCTTGTCGATTGATGTTGAAGATGATTACATTTATGTACATACTGTCGATGTCAAGGGACAAAATGAAGAGGAAAACCGGAAAAACATCAGTGAACCTTTTGAAAAGGTGTTAGGAGGTATCTTCAAATGACGAATGATATTCTTAACATTGTGGTGTTTTCCCTCTTGGGACTTGGCGTCCTCTTCGCTGTGATTCGTTTTATCAAAGGACCAAAATTAAGCGACCGCGTCGTAGCTCTTGACACCTTCAACATGATTGTCATCGGTGTCATCGCTGTCTTAGCTGCTGTGTTCCAAAACAGCTTGTATTTAGACATCGCGATGGTCTATGCGATCTTGGCGTTCTTAGAGACCGTGGTATTCGCGAGATATGTGGAGGGCAAAAACGATGACAATCGCTAGTTATGTCTTCTTAATCATCGGCGGTTTGTTCTTTTTGCTTGGTGGACTCGGCGTATTGAGAATGCCGGATACATTCAACCGAATCCAAGCCGGGACGAAAGCGACAACGCTTGGTGCCTTTTCCACATTGATTGGTGTTGGCTTAGGAAATTTAGATTGGGCGTTCAAAATCGTCTTAATCATCGTGTTCATCGTGATTTCGAACCCGATTGGTTCTTCTGCGATTGCCAAAGCCACATACAAATCCAAACAAATTCCTGACAATTTAGTTCAAGACGAACTTGCGAATCGAGGTGACGCGAAATGATGCTTCTCGATATCGTATCAATCGTCATCGGCGCGTTGCTTCTCATCATCGCGTTCGTGGCGATTCAATCGAAAGATTTGATCAAAAGCGTGTTGTTCCTATCGGGACTTTCGATGCTGGCGGTCGTTAGTTTTGTGCTTCTGAAAGCGCCGGACGTGGCGTTGACCGAAGCCGTCATCGGCAGCGGTCTCGTGACGGCGCTCTTCATCTTCACGCTCCTATCGGTGAAAAAGGAGGGATCGAAGAAATGAAAAAACTCTTCGCGTTCGTTCTGACCATCGGTCTTGGCGTTTTGATGATTTTCTCGCTTCGTGCGAATACGTTGTTTCCTGAGTTCGGTGATGTTTCAATCGCAGACCGTATTTCGGCGTTGTTCTTGGACAAATCCGTGAATGGCGACAACGGCGACGTCGTATTTGGACAAACCACCGATGCCGAGGATGGCGCAGCCAACCTCGTGACCTCGATTGTGGTCGATTACCGTAGTTTTGATACCTTGGGAGAAGTCACCGTCTTGTTTATTTCTTCACTTGGTGTTGCGCTTCTTCTTGGCGTCGCAGGCAAACAAAAACGTTTGGCACTCAATTTCAAACCGAACTTTATGCTTCGCGTCGGATCCCGTGCGTTGTTTGGCATCATCTTGATGACGGGCGTGTACGTGATTCTTCACGGACATCTGACCCCCGGTGGTGGATTCCCCGGCGGTGCGATGATTGCGAGTTCGATTTTGTTACTGTATCTCGCGGATGATGAATTCCGCACCAAAGTCAAAGGATTCAAAGTCTTGGAAAGCGTCGCGGGCAGCCTCTATGTCATCGTCGGTCTTCTCGGTCTTGTTCTCGCGACATACTTCTTACAAAACTTCTTACCGACAGGAACCGTTGGCGATTTGTTCAGCGCTGGCGTGCTGCCGATTGTCTATGTTCTCATCGGTTTGAAAGTGGGTAGTGAGATTTCGGGCATCATCGATCATTTTCTCACAGAGGGGGACTTAGCATGATCCAATACGCTGCGATTCTGCTCTTCGTGCTTGGCCTCTATGGTCTTCTCACGAACCGCAATGTGATCAAAATTATCGTGTCGTTGAATGTCCTTGAAATTGGACTCAACATCTTCATTATCTCGATCGGATACGTTTCCGGTGGTATCGCGCCGATTTTGACTTCGGTCAATAACACCAGCGCGTTGCTCTTCGTGGATCCGCTTCCCCAAGCCCTCGTGCTCACCGCCATTGTCATCGGCGTTGGTACGACCGCTTTAGGACTCGCATTTGCGAAAAGCATTTATGCCAAATACGGTACTTTCGATCTCGACGAAGTGGAGGAATTGAAATGAGCGCCGTGTTATTGATTGCCATCCCTTTGTTGGTGGCGTTTGTCTCGATTCTTTCGAAGAAATTGGCACCATGGTTGTTGCTAGCAACGCCAATCGCTAATCTTGTCTTGTTGTTCTTGGTTCCGACAGGAATCGTCGTCATCGGTGGGTTCCAACCTCCGTTTGGCATCAGTTTGCTTCTCGACACGTACTCGTTCATCGCGTTGTTCGCGGTCAACGCGCTCGTGTTTGTGATTGGACTTCTCAATGTCAAAGAGTATCATCAGTTCTCTTCGATTCTGCTTGTGGCCCTTGCGGGACTCAATGGATTGATCTTAACGAATGACCTCTTCAACTTGTTTGTGTTCCTAGAAATCGCGGGCATCGCGGCGTACTTGATTGCCGCGTCCAACAAAAAGCCAGCGTCCGTGTTCCATTATTTGGTACTTGGCGCTGTTGGCAGCAGTTTCTATTTGTTTGGACTCATCATTCTGTACGCGATGTTCGGAACGCTCAACATGGTCGACATGATTGAAAAAATCAATGCGGCGACCGTGAGTGCTTCCGCGTTGATTCTTCCGTTCTTCTTGATGTTTGTTGGACTTGGCGTCGAAGCCAAACTCTTGCCATTCAACTCTTGGGTCAAAGGCGTGTTGGGTTCTTCAAACACGATGTCTGGTCCGATGTTTGCGAGTGTTTATGCCGTCACGGTTTCCTTCGTGTTCGGAAGACTCTTAAACAACCTCTTTGCTTTCCAAGGAAACTTGCTCGTGGTGGTCGTCGCGATTCTCTTACTCGGGATTGCGCTTGGCGAAGCGATGGCATTTTCATCCAAGAAAGCCAGAGAAATTCTTCTGTATTCCTCGATCGCGCAAGCGAGCGTTGTCATTTTACTGTTCGTCAATGGTCTCGTCCTTTGGGGAGCCCTCCTCGCTGTGGCGAATGCCGTTTCGAAATTCGTATTGTTCTATGTCGTCACGAAAGCCCAAAAAGAAGTGGGCTGCGATGATTTGGATTCCTTGCAAGGAATGTTCCAAGGCAACTATGTCGTGGGTGTTGCATTCAGCGTCGCCGCGCTTTCCGTGATTGGCATTCCGCTCTTTGCGGGATTCGTCTTGAAACTTGGATATTTGACCGAATTGGCGGCCAATGCGAATTGGTTGGCGATTGCGGTGATTCTCGTCGCAAGTTTGGTCGAAGGCATTTATTATGTTCGTATGCTTGTCAAACTATGGTATCCCGGTGAAAAAGAAGTCAAAGTCTCCTTTGGTAACGTTGCGACGGTCGTGATTGCTCTTGCGGCAGCACTTCTGCTTGTTTTCGGTGTCTACAGAGGACCGATTGACAATCTTGATAACACCATCGATTCCGTGAGTGAGGTGATCGACCTTGGCTAATCTTGAACTCTTATTATTGATTGTATTGGGAACCGGCCTTGTCGCATACCTTTTGACAAAGGTCAACCAATTCCTTGGTAGCGTCTTTACGATCGCCGCGACGACGTTTGCGTTTGTGTCGCTGGCGGCGTACGGATTCAACGGTGGACTGGATACGACAGTTCAATGGATTCCTTGGTTATCCTTTAGTGTGACGAACCTCGGATTCTTCTTCGCGATCATCATTGTGTTTGTCTATTTGATGGTCAGCTTCTTCCATCCATATTTCCTCGATCATTACAAATACCCAAGCGTCTACAATATGCTCTTCTTATGGAGCTTGGCGGGTGTGCTTGGCACGTTCTTTACAGAAAACACGATTCAACTGTTCTTCTTCTTTGAATTCATCGTGTGGACGTCAATGTTCTTGATCCCGATGGGCAAGAGCAAGAAAGCGGCGGTCTCCTATTATGGATTCAGTGCTGCTGGATCGTTTGCGATGCTCTTCGGCATCCTCGTGATGGCGAATGTGTCTGGTAGTTATGGCTTGTCCACTGGACTCGCAGCACTCACCGGTAGCGGCAAAGAAGCGCTCGTGTTTGTGTTGTTCTTGATTGCTGGTTTTGCGAAACTAGGTGCCTTCCCCTTCCATATTTGGTTGCCGGAAGCTCATGGTAATGCACCGCATCCGTTTAGCCCAGTTCTTTCCGGAGCTTTGGTCAAACTCGGTGCTTTTGTGGCCGTCTTTGCACTGATTCGAATTGCGCCGTTCTCAGTAACCATCGATGCGATTGCGTTGCCTGTCGCACAATGGATTGTCGCGATTCTTGGAAGCTTATCGATTGTCTTTGGTACGTTGATGGCGATTCGAGAAGACGATGCCAAAAAATTGTTGGCATATTCTTCGATGAGCCATGGTGGATACATCTTGGTGGCGTTCTCGCTTCTCGATAGCGTGGCGTTCGCCGGTGGATTCTATCATATCCTCGCGCATGCCCTTGCGAGTGCTGGTGCCTTTATGGCGATTGCGGCGGTCGCAAGACAAACTGGTACGACGAAGATGAGCGAACTCGGCGGCTTGATTCACAAGATGCCGGTAACCTACATCGTGTACCTCGTTGCGATTATTTCGATGGCGGGGATTCCTCCGATGGGTGGATTCATCTCCAAATGGTTGATTTTCCAAGCTGTCCTCAATAAGGGTATGGTGTTGGTCACCATCGCTGTCTTCTTTGGATCGATTGGTTCGTTCCTCTATGTGTTCCGTCCGTTGGCCGCGTTGTTCCTTGGTCAATGGATCACGAAATACGACGGTCAAGTCAAAGAAGCACCATTGCTCATGATGATTCCCATGTTGATCATCACGGCACTCAATGTCTATACCGGCGTCTTCCCAGACTGGTTGCTTGGTGTGACCAATGGTGTGATTACCGATCTTGGATATCCCGCTTTGCAAGTTGCTGTCGCAGCTCCGTTTACACTCAATGGGTATTACGGTACTCTCGCTCCAGCGATTATCTCCTTGGTCTTCGCAGTTGGAGTTGTCGTTGCGGCGATCATCTTCTTTGTCTTGAAGAAGAGCCGCAAGGTGACATTGATGGATACGTATACTGCCGCGAACTTCGTTCACAACGAAGAATTGTTACACTATACCAAAGACTTCTATGCACCGCTCGAGCGTTTGTATGAGAAATATACCACGAAAATGAGGGATTTCTACAACGCATTGGCCTACAAGGTCAAGGAGGTTGGCCAACTTGCCAAATACCTCTTCATGTCGAAATTCGCAGAGGTTGCCCTGTTCTGGACAATTCTGATTCTCATCTTCTTATTGTGGGGTGAATTCTAATGTTAGCATTACAGATCCTCGCCGGATTAGGCGTTGCACTGTTCGGATTCGTCCTACAAACCACGATCGCTGGATTCAACCGTCAAATCGTCGCAAGACTTCAAAAACGGATTGGGCCAAGATGGTACCAAGAATTCCTTGATATCTTCAAATTGCTTTCGAAGCGTGCGATCTCCCATGGTTGGATTTTCGACTTTGGCGTGATCATGGCGCTGGGTGGCATCATCGCTACCGCGATGTTCATGCCGGTCCCCACTTGGGGTGGAACAATTTTCTCCGCGTTTGGCGTGTATGACAATTTCTTCATCTTTGTCTACTTGCTTGCGGTGGGTATGTTGGGTATGGCGATGTCCGCATCGGGCTCTGGAAACCCCTGGGCTTCGATCGGTGTCATGCGTGCCCTCACGACGATGCTCG
>JAQVKB010000042.1 GCA_028694875.1 Candidatus Izemoplasmatales bacterium | reverse complement strand
TGGTCGTCGCAAAAGGTGTTCTCACCAGCCGCGGCGGTATGACCAGCCATGCGGCCGTTGTCGCTCGTGGAATGGGCACTTGCTGCGTCGCTGGCGCAGGAAGTGTCAAAGTTTACGAAGAAGAAAAATATTTCGTCGTCAACGGAAAACGCTACAACGAAGGCGACTTCATTTCGTTGGATGGATCCACTGGAAAAATCTATGGCGAACGCATTAAGACCGTCGATGCCACCGTATCTGGTGACTTCGCAACCTTGATGGCGTGGGCTGACAAATATCGTTCCTTGAAAGTCCGTACGAATGCGGATACCCCAAGAGACGCAAAAGTCGCTTACAACTTCGGCGCCGAAGGAATTGGACTTTGCCGTACAGAACACATGTTCTTCGAAGCAGACCGTATTCCCGCGATGCGTGAGATGATCGTTTCCAAGACCTTGGAAGAACGTCAACATGCCCTCAACAAGTTGTTACCTATGCAACGTGAAGACTTTATCGGTCTTTACGAAGCGATGAATGGTTACCCTGTGACCATCCGTTACTTAGACCCACCGCTCCATGAATTCCTCCCGAACGAAAAGGAAGACATCGAAGCACTGGCGAAAGAAATGGGCATTACATTTGAAGAATTGAACGCGACTGTGGTTGCGCTTCATGAAACGAACCCGATGCTTGGACATCGCGGTGTGCGTTTGTCGATTACCTATCCGGAAATCGCTGTGATGCAAACTCGCGCTGTCATCGAAGCGGCCATCCATGTGAACAAGAACGGCGGACACGTTGTTCCTGAAATCATGATTCCGCTCGTCGGCGAAATCAAAGAACTCAAGATGATCAAAGACATCGTTGTCAAAACGGCGGATGAAATCATCAAGAATGAAAACGTCGACTTGAAGTACTCCGTTGGTACGATGATTGAAATCCCACGTGCAGCATTGCTCGCAGATGAAATCGCCACGGAAGCCGAATTCTTCAGCTTCGGAACCAATGACTTAACGCAAATGACGTTCGGATTTAGCCGCGATGACGCCGGCAAATTCCTTGCGGATTACTACGAAAAGAAAATCTTCGAAAACGATCCGTTTGCACACATCGACACCAAAGGTGTTGGTAAGCTCATGAAGATGGCTGTCGAAGAAGGCAAAAAAGTTCGTCCGAACATCAAACTTGGTATTTGCGGCGAACATGGTGGCGATCCCGCTTCGGTTGAATTCTGCCATTCCATCGGTCTCAGCTATGTCTCTTGCTCGCCTTTCCGTGTTCCAATCGCTCGATTGGCTGCGGCCCATGCGAACATCAAGAACCCCAGATAATTTACGCTTCCCTAAGAACCCTGTCAAAAGACAGGGTTTTTTCTTTGTCCCTCTTGACAAACATTTTATCGGGTCGTTATAATGGACTTGTACCCGGATAGTTGGAAATCACTCATTCGCGACGCACAAGATTGAAACGGGAGTCAAGGCATCTTTGGTGTTGAACGCCTCTTCATTGAGGAATCCTAAAGAAGATGCAAGAGACACCCACTTACAAGGGTAGATGCAAGTCTGCTCGAGTGATTTCCAAGTGTCCAGGTACTTTTTTCATGAAAGGAGCCCAAACAATGAGCACATTACTGAAAGAATTAACGATGTTGGATGGTATTCCCGCCAACGAAAAAGAAGTCCGCAAATATATGGCGAACCGCGTGGCTGGTTTAGGGACAATTTCCTATGATGGCTTGGGAAGCATCCTCGTCGAAAAAAAAGGAACCAAGGATGATGTCCGCGTCATGGTGGCCGGTCACATGGACGAAATTGGATTTATCGTCACCGAAATCACCAAGGAAGGTTATGTGAAATTCATTCCTGCCGGTGGATGGTGGGGCCATGTCGTGTTGAGTCAACAATTCCAAATCACGACACGAGAGGGCAAGAAGATTCGTGCTGTGACGGGTTCGAAACCGCCACACATTTTAGAAGCCGAAGAACGGAAAAAGGTCGTCGATCTCAAAGACATGTATTTGGATTTGGGAGTTTCTTCGAAAGAGGAAGTCACCGCTTTGGGAATTACCATCGGCGATATGATTACGCCTTATATTGAATACACCCCTTTAAACAATCACAAGTACCTCTTGTCCAAAGCGTTTGATAATCGAATTGGGATTGCATTGGCCATCGAGGTGTTGGAACATCTCCAATCCCATGACCACCCGAACACCTATTTTGGTGTTGGTACGGTTCAAGAAGAAGTCGGTTTACGGGGTGCCCAAACCGCAGCTTATGCAGTTTCTCCAGATATTGGCATCGCGCTTGACGTGACGATTGCCCATGACTACCCCGGTGGAACCCAAGAAACCAAATTAGGCGCTGGCCCATGTTTGATGGTGTACGATTCTTCGATGGTTGGCCATGTCGCACTTCGCCAATATGCCGAAACGCTTGCCAATGAACTGAAGATTCCTTATCAATTATCGTATCTCAAAGCGGGAGGAACGGACGCAGGACGGATTCACACAAACCAAGCGGGATGCCCCTCGATTGCGGTTTGCTTGCCTTGTCGATATCTTCATTCACATACTTCCGTCATCCATGAAGACGACTATGACAATGCCGTCAAATTGGTCTGTGAACTAATCAAACGGCTGGATCACAAGACCGTTCAAGAAATCACCTTCGATTAGTGCTCTTTTGTCGCAGTTGATTTGCGAAAGCCGAACACTCGTGTTACAATGAACCTGGAGTGATGAAGATGCTGAGAGTGATTGCAGGGCTCCATCGAGGAATTCGACTCGATGAAGTGGCCAATGGGTTCACCCGTCCGACGACGGATAAAAACAAAGAAACGCTCTTTAACATTCTCGGTCAGTACTTCGATGGAGGAAAAGCGCTCGATTTGTTCGCTGGAAGTGGCGCTTTGGGTATCGAAGCTTTTTCTCGGGGGATGGAAGTCGTCGTGTTTCTTGACAAAGAAAAAGAAGCGATTCGCGTCATCAAAAACAATCTCGAACGGCTCAAAAATCCAGATACGGAGAACTGTGTCGTTTTGGAAAGAGATGCCATTACCTATTTGGAGAGGCCATGTGTCGAACCCTTTGATTTGATTTTGGTGGATCCCCCCTATGAAAGTGGACTCTATCCAAAAGTATTGTCCTTAATTGAAAAAAACCATTATCTGAAAGACGATGGCATTCTCGTGTTCGAATCGGATGCCAATTTGATGATTGATACGCGATTGACATCGTTCGTGAAATATCGCGAACGGAAAAGTGGTAATACGAAATTCCATTTCTTCCAAAAGGGGGAATCGAAATGAAAATAGGATATTATCCTGGCAGTTTTGATCCGATAACCTTCGGTCATCTCGATATCGCGACGCGCGGTGCGAAATTGTTTGATAAACTCTATGTCGCAATCTCCGATAATCCGAATAAAAACACGTTATTTACCGCGGAAGAACGGTGCCGTCTCGTGCGTGAAGCGCTCAAAGAGTTGCCGAATGTCGAAGTCGTACGCTCTGAAGTGTTGACCGTGGAACATTGTAAAATCCTTGGCGCGACGCACATTCTTCGTGGATTACGTGCCGTCACCGATTATGACTATGAGTTTCAATTGACGAACTTCAATCGTCGCATTAGCAATGATATCGATACGGTCTTTCTGATGACAGAAGGGGAGTTCTCATTCTTGTCATCCTCTTCGGTACGAGAACTCGCACAGTTCGGTGGCGACGTGACGCCGTTTGTTCCCAAAGTGGTGGCAGAAGCCATTGCAGCCAAAATTAACAAAAGAAAAGTTGCGAAATGATTCGCAACTTTTTTCATTCAAAGTGTTGATTCATGAATGTCTGCAGTTCAGAGAGTGAAGTAAAAGGATCTTCGTTCTCAACAGGATCGATTTGGTCGACAACTTCACCATTCAGGAAGAATCCCAATGTGGGCGTAAATTCGAACGGGAAGAGAGTATTTCCTGAAGCAAACGTCGTCGAAACTTCGATTTCATAGATTACAACACGGGTTTGCGAGATATAATCCAGCAAGATGGGATGGAATTCCTGACAACTCGAGCATGTGGAGGAATAGACATAGAGGACAAAGGACTCTTGGTCATTCATCATTTGAGCGAGTACTGTTTCATCAATCAGGATGGGTTCCTCAAGACCTTCTTGTGTGGACTTTGGAATTTGAACGGGCTTGTTGCAACTCACAAGGAACAGCATCACAAGCATCATCGAAAAGAGTAATCCTAGTTTTTTCATCATATTCACCTAGACGTAGTATACTCAAAAGCCAGAAAAAGGTCAAACAATGTCATAAAAGAATTGCATTGCCTTTTCAATCGAATCAAATCACGATATAATGGTGCCAAGGAAGGGTGAGAGTATGGAAACGATGAAGCAAAAGATTGAGATTGTCAAAGATTTGATTCGTTCGAGGATGGATACGTATATCATCGATGCCAATTCGCACTACTATAACGAATTGTTTTTGCGAGAATACCTTCGGTATGATATCTCGATGACGCTCAAAGATCCGACGAACCAACCTGAAATTGCCCTGCTCTATGTCAGTGTCGATAATCTGAGTGAAATCAATGCCAAGTATAACCCCCAAATTGGTGATGAGACGATTCAAAATGCGGGGTATTTGATTCAACAAAACTTACCAAAGAACTCGCTGCTCATTCGCCGGAACGGTCCGGGATACATCATGTATTTGCGCTGCAATACCGATGAGGTGGTGCAAATCGCCCAAACCATTCAACATGAAATTCGTACCTCAGAAGTGTTTGTCGAACCAATTAGTGCCTCCGTATCTTCTGTGAAATTCAGCGAAATACCCAAAGTGGGCGATGCCGACGAACTGACCGAGGCCATGCTTCGGGTAGGCTGGAAGCGAATCAATTTGGTTCCAGCTTTGGGTCCCAATGCGTATTTGGACCAAGATTTGCCCTCTTCCTCACAATTTGTTGGACGCATATTGTTGGTGGAACATGACCCTTTGACACAAAAAGCTTTTCAATTGTTCTTCGAGAAAAATGGGTTTGCAGTCGAGATTTCGAAAGATGGAGAAGAAGCGCTCGAACGCGTCAAGTCAAAAACATTTGATGCTATCCTGTGCGAAAAAATCATCCCGAAACGAGACGGTTTTTCTTTGAAAAATGCCATGAACGATTTGACCAAAGCGATGAATACCCTGTTCATCTTGATGACCCATGCGAAAAATGTTGAAACCGTATTACGCGCCAATGAACTTCGCATTGATTATGTGGTCGATCGGCCCTTAATTCTGGAAGAAATCCTTGGATTCATTCAAAGAGAGCTCAAGAAGAGAGGCACTTATTTATGAGTGTCGATCAAATCCTCATTTTGGCATTGACGTTAACATTGGTCGGTCTTATCATGATTCTTCATATCGTAGACCATCAGATTTTGGTGAAACGTCGACGTCAGCGTAAGCAGGAAATTCAAGCTTACCTTCTCCAAAAACTTCAAGTGGGAGAAGACATTCGAAAACGCTATCCGAAACGGCAGTTGTATGAAGCTTATGTCGAGTTGGTTCAGTCGATTGATTTGTCTTCCGAACGAAAATACGATGCCTATCGTTTGTTTGTATCGATGGGATTGATTCAGAGGGAACTCAGGCGACTTCGATCTTTCCGTTCGACAGTAAGGATGCGTGCCATTTCCTTCTTATCCACTTTTCCAGAGAAATACATTGTAAACACACTACTTGGAATGCTATCGACGGAAACCAATGAGCGCGCCAAAACACTATTGGCTTATGCTGTGAGACACCGTATTGATGATACGACACTACCACAACTCATCCATTCTCTAATTGGCAGCAAACGTTTCTACCAATATCGGATGATTCAAATGCTGATTCGATACATGCCAGTGACGTTGCTTCATATGGATCAATATTTTGATCGACCTGAAATTGAAATCAAAGAAGTCTTTGTGGATCTCAGTCGCAAAGTATATCATCCCATTTTCGAACCCCTGCTTTGGAAAAACTTGAAGATGCTAGAGGCCCATTTGGATGGTCATGTTGCCCAAGAATTTGTCCATGTTCAGCCTTTTCGATTGCATCGGCTTCATAAAAGTATCATGTTGGCACTTTCGGAACAATTTGGCGCTGTTTTTAGTGATGACTCCCATCTGTATCATCCCCAACCTGAAATCGTCGAAATTGCCGTTTCCACGATCGCGAGATCGGGTGGAAGTGCGACCATTGAGAAACTGATGCGTGCTGCTTCCCATGCGGCGAGTACACTCCCATTTTCCGATGGTATTTTGCGGATGACCGAAAAAAACCAATTACTTTATGATGGCTTGATTGAATGGTTGGGAAAAGATTTGAGTCGTACCGATAAGCAAGTGCTAACACGAGTCTTTCGTGCGCGACTCAACTATGTTCTTTTAAAACTCACGACAAGGAATCCGATATGGCTCGATCGTTTGATTGAATTGATGATGGCGGAAGGATCTCGTACCGAGCTCATCAACTTTCTCAATATGAACAAAGATTTGGATCTTGAGAAACGCCTTACAAAGATCTTGGCGGAATATGCGCGAACCGATGAAGAGTTGTTGTTTGAGTTATCCACGTATTTATCGAGTGAAGTCTATGCACGTATGGGATTTTTGAAGTTGACATTGGTACCCCAAAAAAGAAAAACGGCCAAAAACGAAATTTCCAAAACCAAATGGCTCATTCGTCATCTGATTTTTTCCATCCTATTCTTACCGCTTTTGTTCGTGTTGATTCGGTGGCGAATTGTCTTTTTGTCGCCGATTCTTGTTTCTGCCGAGCAATATGTGATTTTCATCAATAAAGTCTTTATCGGTTACTATCTGGCGGTCAATGCCATCTATTTCATGCTTGCGATGCTCTCTTATTTCGCCAATCGGCGTCAAAGCGCGCTTTGGCGACTCAAAGGACACCCCTTACTTTATGAACCCGGGATGATTCCTTCCGTCACGATTATCGCACCTGCCTACAATGAAGCGATGTCAATCGTTGATAACATCCATTCGTTGCTGAATCTGGATTATCCTGATTATCAAGTTGTCATTGTCAACGATGGTTCCAAAGACAACACCTTGCAAACGGTGATTGATCATTTTGAAATGATTCGTGTTGATATCCCCAAAGTGGCCTCCATCGAGACGAGAGCTGTCAAAGCGGTCTATGCGAACAAATCGTACCCCAACCTCTTGATGGTGGATAAAGAAAATGGCGGAAAAGCGGATGCGTTAAATGTCGGTATCAATTACGCGACGAAAGAATATGTTTGTGGCATCGATGCGGACTCGCCTCTTGAACCCGACGCCTTATTACGACTGATGTCGTCGATGCTAGACCATGACAAAATCACCATAGCTTTGGGTGGTTCGATTATCCCTGTCAATGGTTCGATGGTCGATAAAGGCCACATCGAGCGCTTTGGTCTTGCCAAGAATGGCCTCGCCCGTCTCCAAACCGTCGAGTACTTAAGAGCATTCAATCTCTCGCGACTTGGCTTCTCTGAACTTCACTCTCTGCTCATCATTTCGGGTGCCTTTGGTCTTTTTGAAAAAAGGATCTTAATTGAATCTGGTGGCTACTTAACCGTAAGTTCCTTGAAAAAA
>JAQVKB010000041.1 GCA_028694875.1 Candidatus Izemoplasmatales bacterium | reverse complement strand
TTTTCGTTGATCGATGTTTTCACGAGATTTTGATGATAGAGAATTCGAAGAATCAGCAAAATCAAACTCTCATCGCGTTTGAGACGCATCAAATTACGATTCTCAGGATGACGGAGTTGAACCACGCCTTGCTCGCGATCAAGGACGACTTCATATCCCATGATGCCAAAATACTCATCAAAATAATTTTTGAACGAGATCAAGAAATAATACTGTTCCTTGTTATCGCGTTTGTCTCTCGCAAGAAAACCGGTCGAAAGCAGTTTGTTGCACGTGTCGGAAAAGAGTTGTTGTTGGCCCATATTGAGCGTTTCAAAGTTTTCTAGGATCATGGCTGATACCCCCTGACAATTTCAAAGTCTTCCATTTGGAAGCGATCGTGATTGATGGATTCTTGTAATGGGTAAATCGAGTAGTTCAAGTCCTCGCCCGCATAGACAAGGATGTAAAGAAGCCGTAAGACGCTTTCGTCTGACATATCTTTCCGCAATAGTTCTGAGGCGCGGAAACGTGGGCGTTCGATGAAATAGGCTTGCAGGAACCTTTTGATGACATCTTCGGAGTAATTGGTTTCGAATTCTTTGTAGAAGGCTTCCTGAAGTTGCACTGAAGGGTTCATTTCGGTATCCGCTAGGAATTGAGACTGGCTTCGCGAATAGGCACCCCTTGGTGTGTAAATCGATTCTTGCGCGATTTGTTGATGTGTGGCCAATCGGAAGAGTGGTTTGATTTTGTTGAGCGCACTATCCGCACGACCCTTTTTCGCTTCTTTCGCGGTGTACTGAAGAATTGTGGTCAACTTTCCGATGACATTTTCATCATCATTGAGCAGGAATTTGATTTTCGCAATCGTGGTGTTGACGTACACTTTGTTTTTGTTGTCGATTTCATCAATGATGGCATCCAAGGCATTGTAGATATCGATCATGTCATCGATTCGTTTGTTGACTTTCACCTTCGCGAGCGCCATGTTGTTCTTCGACTTCGGCAAGTACTCTCTGGCAATCGTTTCCATGATGAAGGGATCTTGTTGGAATTTCTCCAAACGCTTGATGATTTCGAGTTTGTATTTGTTGATGTTATCCGAAGTTTTCAAGCGATAGTATGCTTGATCGACCAGTTCGACTTTGTAGTCCACCAGCAGATGAATCAAGTCGCGAATCTCCGTCCGTTCAATGATGGAACGCAAATAGAATTTCAACCGAGAATCCAGCTTTCGGATTTCACGAACAAAGGCAACCGTATTGCGATAGACTTGATCGAGAACCATGGCATATTCGACATGTTCTCCTACCAATAAGGTATACGCCGTATAGATATAACCTCGGAATTCGTGCCCTTCATCCTCTTCGCTACCATAATAACCATCTTGCGTGATTTGTTTCATCGCTTCGATAATGGTAATCGCATAATCGCGAAAGTTCAAGATCTCGACGTAATCATTGCTGACATCGACATCAATCCATTCACATTCTTCCATCCGACGCAAGATGAGATTGGCGACCTCTCGAACAGAGACTTCTTCTTCCTCTTCGATGGTTTCTGATTCTTCCTCTTTTTGAAGAAGTTCGGGATGGATTTCCAGAAAATCAATCAGCGATTGCTGCGCGGTTCGTTTGTCCATGCCAAGAATCGAACCTTGTTCATAGGCCTTGAATACTTCAAACACACCATTCATATAGAGGTTTCTATTTTTCCCCGAGAGTAAGGAGAAAAAATTTTCAGGGATGACTTTAAAGAGTTCCATGACACCACTTCCTTTCTTGATTAATCTTCACGAACATAATCGAAATCGCCTCCTACCAGGGTGGATAATGACGATTCGATCAAGACCCAATCCTGTCTGAATTGTTTGAGTGCTTCCGTTCCAGAAGGTGTGATCTGATAGTAACGCCGATCTCGGCCTTTGTTATTCTTGCCTAAATAACTTGTGATTTTACCATCTTCTTGTAATCGCTTGAGGGCGAAATAGAGCGCTGCTTCCGTGAGTTGAAACGATTGTTCGCTGACCGATTCAATGATCTTGGATAATTCATATCCATAGGAATTAAACTTCGAAAGAATCGACAAAACAATATAGTCGGTAAACCCACGAACGTATTCTCCGGCGTTCGTCATGATCTCACCTCCTTACTATATAATGTGTTTATGCATATTTTCGTTATACATAACGTGTTTATATTATACAACTTGCGAATCGATGACGCAAGATGAAATCAAAAAAAAACGAGAAAGTCACGGTTGATGACTTTCTCATTTGATTAAATTTTCTTTGAAATATCGTTGAATTCATTCGCAATCTCCAAAAATGCATTGACGATATCCGGATCGAAATGTTTTCCAGAAGAGTCCATGATGATTCTCATCGCTCGATCATGATCATAGGCCTCTTTGTATACCCGTTGACTCCTTAACGCATCATAGACATCTGCGAGTGCGACGATGCGTGCGGAAAGCGGGATTTCGTCGCCGACAAGACCTTGGGGATAACCTGAACCATCATATTTCTCATGATGAGAAAGGATGACCTCTTTGGAGATCTGAAGAAATTCCGCATTGGGAAATCGAGTTTGCACCTTATCAATGATTTCCGCCCCAATTAAAGTGTGCTTTTTCATCATGTCGAATTCCTCAGGGGTATATCGTCCAGTCTTTCGAAGAATGAGATCGGAGATTCCAACTTTTCCAATATCGTGAAGAGTTGAAGACAATGCAACGGTATCAATGAAGCAATCTGTCATTTGCTTAGCAAATTTGGAGTTTTTTCGGAGTTGAATTGCAAGTCGTTTCGTGTAGATTTGCACACGCTCAATATGATTTCCAGTTTCTAAATCGCGTGCTTCCAGCACTTGTCCAATGGTATACAAGACCATTTGAGACTGCTGCAATTGCACGATCCGTTGTGCAGCAATCAACCGACTGTGGAGTTCCGCATGTTGTACCGGTTTGGCTAAAAAATCATCGGCCCCATTTTCGTAACTGTTAAGAAATCCGCTCCGTTCATTCTTTCCTGTCATCACAATGATGTAGGTGTATTGCATGGTAGGTCGTGACCTGATTTGTCGTATTAACTCGATGCCATCGATACGCGGCATCATGATATCCGTAATCAACACCTCGGGTGATTCTTGTTTCCATATTTCGAGCGCCTTCTCACCATCCTCTGCAAAGATCAATTGGTGTTTTGACGTTTTTAAGATGTTTTCAACCGCCATTCGGCTAATCCGACTATCATCGGCGATCAAGATCTTCATGAAGAATTCGCTCCTTTACAAAGATGTGTAAATGGTCTAGTAACGTATGAACTTCATTTTGTACCATATGAAAAATGGCGTCCGCATGATGCATTTTTTGCTCCGAAGCATCATCAATCAATAGGCCGAGTAAAAAGCATAGTCGTTCTCCGCTTAAGTACTCCGATGAACTCTTCAAGTAAATCGCAAGATTAATCACATCTTGCTCATGATGCAAATCAATCGCTTGACGTATTCGCCACAACAGACTCTCAATTTCCTTGAAATAAGTCTCAATGAGTTGATTTGGCAAATCAGGGAAAGTCGCGAAACGATCCTGAAAGGTTTGTTCGTGAAAACTGAGCAGTCCCGTTGGAATCGCAATCGGCGCATTCTTGTGAACAGCCTGTGTTTTCAAGTGAACTGACATGACTTTTGCCAATTCGTCAAATTGAATCGGCTTTGTTATGACATCATCCATTCCGCTTGCAAGATACGAATCATAGTCGCTTTGGAATGCATGTGCCGTGACTGCGATAATGGGTGTATCCACATATTCAGGAAAATTACGTATTTGCGCCGTGGCATCAATTCCTGACAAGTCCGGCATTTGTACATCCATTAATATCAAATCATAATGATGCGATTTTGCTTTCTCAATGGCTTCCAATCCGCCTTCCGCTTCCTCGATGGAAAAACCATTCTTCCGTAAGATCATGGCCAAAGCCTTGCGATTAAGGCGGTTATCATCCACAAGCAAAATGTCGATGGAAGAACGTGGGAATGTAGGTTCGTTTCCCAAATTCAAATCTTTGTCAGGTTGCTTGTTTCTACTTTCGAGAATGGTACTGATGACGTATTGTTTGGTCGTATTTTCTTCGAAGAAGAGATCAAATCCACAAAATTGGAATTTTGCTCGTTCGGGTGGCGATAGTCGATATTCGGATAAAACAGCACGAATTGTATGTTCATTCAAATGGGGACGAATCAACCTTTTGCATGTTTCGAGGTCATTGGCATAGAAGTAACTTAAGAACATGACATCGAATTGTTGATTGGAGTAGAGATGGGTTTCTAGTTCTTCTTTCGTAAGTTGTACTGGTTGAGAACCGATGGAAGAGAATATTCGGTTCATCAAACATGGTTCACGAGAAGGTGTCACGAGCAAAATCCGTTGTTTTTGAATCCAGGAATAGTCTTCTGTGGATCGTTTTTCTGTGGGCAAACGCAGTGTGAAGGAAAATGCACTTCCAACTCCCACCGAAGATTCAATATCGAGTTTGGAATGGAAACAATCGATCAACCCTTTGACAATTGAAAGTCCTAACCCGGTACCACCGACACGCTTCGATACCGAAGAATCAATTTGAAAGAACTTATTCGTGATGACTTCCATGTCCTCACGAGAGATTCCTATTCCGGTGTCCGTAACTTGAATTTGAATGACATTGTGATTGTTCGATCTCTTCAACAGTCGAACGCGAAGTTCGACGGTCCCTTTTTCGGTAAATTTGATGGCGTTGTTCACAAGATTCAAAACGATTTGTTTGAGTCGGACCGCATCGCCAACGACAAGATCCGCGATTTGATAATCAAAATGGAATTTCAATCGAATTCCTTTTTCGGTTGCCAAAGGTGTTTGCATCCGAATGATTTTGAAGAGTTCGTCTTCCAAATCCATCGGTTCATCCAATAACTCGATCTTTCCAGCTTCGATTTTAGCCAAGTCCAAGATGTCATTGACAATCGAGGAGAGATTGTCGACGGAGTTGTATCCGATTTCGAGGAACTCGCGTTGTTCTTCATTGAGTGCCGTGGTATTGAATAGATAGAGTGAATTATAGATTCCCGACAATGGGGTTCGGATTTCATGAGACATATTGGCCAAAAACTCAGATTTGGCGCGATTGGCATTTTCTGCTGCAAGTTTTGCGGCAACAAGTTGACGATCCCGTTCTTTTCGGTCGATCACATTGGTGATAATTTCCGCGAGAACGCGTATCAAATTCACATCGAGATTCCCTACGGAAAAACTCGGTGGAATGTTATCAAAACCTAGGAACCCATAACATTTCCCTTGACTCATGACTGGCATGGTGACAACTGATTTTACATCAAAACTCGCAAATAAATGGAAAAGTCCCGATTCATGATCGAGGGTTTCAATATCGCGAAGAACGAAGGGTTCTCCTTTGAGGTGCAGTTTGACAAACCCATTGTCGACATCCGATAATTTCATGTCTCGAGTTGGATTTCCTATGCTTTCGATGGATTCATTAAACCATTCGTGGGTCTTTTCAAAAAGATCTTTCTCAAAGAAGTATCGGAATAGGTATGTGCGATCTGCATGAAAGAAGCGACCGACATGATCAAGGGCTAGTTGAATCGTGGCGTCGATGTCTTTTTCATTGGCATTGATGAATTGCGTGCTTAAATTCACGAGAATTTGTTGGAACCCCGCAATGCGATCAATTTCTTCTTGCATCCGTTTTTCTTCGGTGATATCTCGGCCAATCGAGATAATCCCGATTGGTTCTTTGGTTTCATCAAAGATTGGTACTCGAATGGTATCATAGCGAATATAGCCTTTGTCGGTTAACATATCAATGTTTCTTCGTACCAACCCTTTGGATTCCCAGACTTCTTGATCCAATTGACGAACAACGGGACGTTCATGTTCTGGATACACATCCGAAATAGTTTTTCCAACAATCGAAGGGAAACGTTTTGAATAATGGTCATTCGTCGCTTTGTTGGCCATCTGGTATGTTTCGTTCATATCTTTGTAGGCAATCGTTTCAGGGATGGCGTCAAAGATGGATTTCATCAAATTTCGCTCTTCCCGAATTTCCTTTTCGAGGGCTTCCAAGCGATTGCGATCATACACTGCACTAAGATAATCTTCCATGAGCATCAAAACCAAAAAGAGGTCATACACGAGTCTATCATCCACTTTCGTCTTTGACGATAAACGAACGAAAGATCCAAACTTCATAAGATGGTATGTCACATGATAGTTCTCTTGGATTGCATCGTATGAAGTGGAGTATTCCTCGGTCACACCTAAGATATCCTGGACTTCGGCCAGTTCCAACGTACGCTCAGGAAACGTTTGGACGAGTTTTTCATGAGGTGGAAGATGAGTGATATAGATTGCTTCCTGTAAATGAAGCTCATCATGTAACGTATGCAAAAACTCAAAGGCATTTTCAAACACATCCAAATTGAGATTGAGGATGGCCATTGATTTCGATAAAATTCTTGTAATAATTCGTTGTTCCATTCGATCCATTCCTTTCACACATTCCGAGAGATGTACGCATACATAGAAAAAGTGCCACATCCTTTGTCTGCTAGAAACCAAACAAAAAAGAGATCATTCAATTCGATAGTTCAACTCTGAATCCTCCGCGTTGTGATAGTTACAACATTGATAAGACAAAAAAACATGTAGGGGGTGTGTTTTTTTGATAAGAGTTTGTGGGGGGTTATCGCCACGACGGAGTGGTTCAGAGTTCAACTAGGAATTCTTTCATCTCTTTGTATCATCATTATATCAGTCATTTCTTACATATATCTTAAGCGATTATTACATCTCTATTACGATTTAAAAAAAGGATTTCGCACAAAAAAAAGAGGAGCGAACTCCTCTATTCCTCGTATTTATATCCGATGCCCCAAATCGTTTTAATGATTTCGGGATTGGAGGGATCTTTTTCGATTTTTTCACGCAATCTTCGCATATGAACATTGATCACATTGTCATTTTCGAAATAGGGTTCATTCCAAACCTTCGAATAGATGTGTTCCTTGGTAAACACATGATTGGGATGCGTCACAAACAGTTTTAAAATCAAGTATTCTTTGAGTGTTAAGTAAAGTGGATTTCCATCCAAAAAGGCTTCATAATTATCCAAATCAATTTTCAAACCACCGATTTGTTTGACCGAATTGGGGTTTTCCACCACGAGCTGACTACGGCGCAATACCGCCTTTACCCGAGCAATGAGTTCGACGATAGAGAAAGGCTTCGTTAAGTAATCGTCTGCCCCCAAACTAAGATGGATGGCTTTGTCCATGTCGGTATCTTTCGATGAGATAATGATAATCGGGACTTGAGAACTAGTCCGGATTGTCTTTAGGATTTCTTCTCCAGAAATTTCTGGCAATAGCAAATCCAAAATCACCAAAGAATAGTGTCGACGTGTAAACATTTCAAGGCCTCTTGTCCCTGTCGCAGCAATATCAACATCAAAGCCTTCTCGAGATAATACGTTCATGACCATTTGGCTGACAATCGTATTATCTTCGATAACAAGAATCGAATGTTCCAATGATATCGCCTCCTCGAAAACTTAAGATATTATAACAATTTCATGTCGTTTTCGCAAGGTGTTGCCAGAAAAATACATTATTGGTTCTTCAATATCATGACTCGTCATCATCATTGAATCGTTATCGAGTTCAATCCTGTTATCAATTCATAACACATTGTCCC
>JAQVKB010000040.1 GCA_028694875.1 Candidatus Izemoplasmatales bacterium | reverse complement strand
ATCGAATGTCACTTGATCGAGTTTGATGGCTTTTCCATCGACGAACACCATGTTTTCTGACGCAGCGGAAGTATCCCCGAATCCATAACCCAAATTGAATCCGATTCGTTTCCCATCCGCAAATCCCGATAACGAGGACCAATACCATGTGTTTTTATAGGTCCAAACACCTCTTCCCCAGTCCAAAACACCGAGGGAAGTCTCTTTGTCAAACGAATATTCGCTTTTTCCAATTGTTACCGAACCCGAAGCGGGCATACAATTGATTTTTTGATTGTAATAGAACGCTTTCGCATTTTCTTTCCAAGGTGTTGCGATGACCATCGAGTCTTCATTCGGGCTGTCCAGTCGAATCATCGCGTCCAGTCCATCATCGCCATCAAATTTGGCGACATGAAGATGGATTTTACGGTGCGTCGGCTCGCGAAAGAATTCGATGGTATAGTCTTCATGACGATACGCGACGTCACCCTTGGTAGAACTTGACGGAAGTTGCATCTTACCAAAAGGAAACCAAAGCAATTTCATCGCCGTCTTCAATTTTGGCGTTTTGAAATCCAAGAAAACAACGCTTAGCATCGCGCTATAGCCCAAATCCGCAATGGTGCAAGTTAAGGCATAATCGTGATGCAATATGGCATAATAATCCCATTCTTTGATTCGCCAAACAGAAGCGGCAATCTTGTTTCGTTGGTATTCCAACAATGGTGATATGGCATATCCAGGTTCACGAAGACATCCCAACTCATTCAACAAAGGACCAGGATTGGTAATTTGATGTTGCATTGTCACACCTCCTCGATTTGGATGAAAAAAGACTGGTTCCTAAGAACCAATCTTCGATACAGATTGTTTTGCGTAGGCTTCTTTGCGAGAAAACGCAAAGGGAAGCACAGGCAATGCCAGAATGATCGCAGCCAGTACAAGCATCGCGGCCATATACGGGACTCTACCATATTCTGTGAGAATGAATTGAAGCGGTGAACCATTCGCCGTATTTAAAAACATCATGTCGGTATCGAAGATCAAATTCGTCACGACAGCCATACTGGCGAATAACAACAAGGCAAAATAGACTTTCCCATAATCTTTAAAGGTTGGACGGTATTGTTTGGACATGACCAAATACATCGAGAAAAAGACCATCGTTCCGTGGTATAGGAAACTAATTAATGGAATCAGATTCTCACTCAGTGGAAGCCATGAATAAGCTCCTCCTAAAACGGTGGCAGGATAAAATAGAACAATCAACCCCGCCATCATCCCAATCGAGTAGGAGATTGGCATCACTTTTCGACTCAACTTTTCGTTTCCAAATGAAACCAAAGGCATCAAATACAACGAAAAACTGCAAAGTTGCATGGGGATATAGATCAGCGGAAAACTGCCATCCGTCACTAAGGCATGGGTATACTTGAGCAATTCCAACAAAATCAAGAAGATGGTCGCAACCTGCAATACACGACGATGCCGCACATGTTTCGCGACTTTGAGTAAGAAGACGAGTAGAATCGCAATCAATAAAAACACGGTAATGGTCGCGAATAAATGTTTGGAACCAAACACTTCTGGATTTTGTAATTCAAAAATCATCGTATCAATATTCATGAAAATTCACTTCCTTTGATACTATTGTATCACGCCGGCTTCCGTTTGGAGCGAACAAAAAGAATCACAAACATCACAATGACATAAATCAAGCAGCCAAACAAGGCGATGTAGTTGAACAATCCTTCATTGGCAGTACCATATCCAAGCGATGGTAATGTCAAAATCGCAAACAAAGGTAATGCCATCGAAATCGCGGTTCCACTGCCAAGAACCATCTCTTCCGCAACCGGCGTTTCCAAATTACGGTCTAACCCTTTGAGAAGAGCGATTCCGGTGGAAGCAACCCCTGTCAACATGCCAAAGAGTCCAACGAAGTACTCATCGTGGAATCCCGCATAAACACGTTTGGTCAAATATCGGAGATAGAACAAGGTGGCAAGACCACCGATGATGGAGATGATAATCAACAATTGCCAATAATCTTTCAAAAAGTCGACTGTAATCATCAATACCGATCCGGTAATCATGACATTGAATGCCAACGAAGAAATGTTCGAAAGGACATAGTCGTTTTTCATGAAACGAACTTCTTTTCCCTTCTTCTGCATCCGTTTGAGAATCATCTTGTAGATTAAGGCATAGAAGATACCGATGATGAAGTTAAATCCTTTGAGCAATCCGAAAATCGTTCCGCCGATATTCCCAAGTGGTTCCAACGCGAATTTCAATAAGAAGAGGGTTAACCAGACCAAAGCATAGATAATTGCAATGATCACCACTTGAACGGTGAGTCCATCCAAAACACTGATTTCTTTCACAGTATCAAATTTCATCGTGGTGGTTTGAACGGAAGCATCTTCGTAATGACCAGGTTTTTGTTCGCCTTTGCGACGGGCAAGAATATTGATTGCCGCAACACCGACAGTGCCACCAAACACAAATCCTAGAAATGCATAGGATGCGCCAAGGGCAATCCCCGTGGTTTCGCCACCAAGAGCGTCTCCCCACATCCGACCGAACTGCGTCGCAAGGCCAGGACCTTGTCCAAATCCAAGTGGCAAAAGCATACCGGCACCGACAAACTTATCGGCCCAAAAAATCAAAACAAGCAAGATGCCAATGAAACCTTGTAACGCATAGGTGCTCGTGATAATCATTCCCGTAGACCATACTTTACGTTTGTTTCCACTTTCCCCTTGTTTTAACGTAAGCGATAAGAACCCAATCGCCAACGCATGATATACGATGGTGGAAAGAATCGAAACGAAATTATTGACTGTCTCGTTGTACTCCGTGGTTGTCACATTGGCTTTCAAATAGAAATTAAAGTAACTTTGCACAATGATGAAACCAACTAGTCCTCCAAGCAATGCGGTTGGTAATACGATTTTGGAAAACAGAGGAAATACTGACTTTAGAAATTTCCCCACAAATAGCAATACGCCAATTGCCAAGAAATACAAAATAATACTCCATTCTTGCATAAATGTATCCATGAAAAATCTCCCTCCAAGTGATGATTTGCAAAACGACCGTTTTGCGCTTCGTATCTTCGATTATACCATATCCCTATGCGCTTGTTTCGTACCCCTCCACAGATTTTTGTGAATTTTCTGTATAATTTGGCAAGATTCGGCGCAAAAACGATTTCTTTTTGGAACTTTTCACCCTTCGATTGGATTCGTGCTATAATGATGCGAGGAGGGATGAATATGAACGATATACCCAAAGCGATCAGCCTGAAAATCAAATCCATGCAACGCGGTGAAATCACCGAATATTATGTGTACAAGAACATCGCAAAGCGCGTCAAAGACGCTTCCAACAAGGAAATCTTATTGAAGATTGCCAATGATGAAATGCGTCACTATAACGTCTGGAAAACCTTTTTGGGGGAAGAGGCAAAACCAAACCGGTTGAAGATTTTCTACTTCACCACACTTGCCTTCTTGTTTGGCTACACATTCACACTCAAGTTAATGGAACGCGGAGAAGACCGCGCCAATGATTACTATACTGAGATTGGTGAGTACTCGGACCAAGCGAAACAAATCGCCATGGAAGAAGACGAACACGAAAAAGCATTGATTGGCATGCTGGATGAAGAACGGCTTTCTTATGTAGGCTCGATGGTCTTAGGATTGAATGACGCCTTGGTGGAATTATCGGGAGCGTTAGCTGGACTTACCTTTGCGTTTACAGACACCAAATTGATATCGCTGTCTGGTTTGATTACCGGAATCGCGGCGTCCTTATCAATGGCCGCAAGTCAATATCTCAGTTCCAAAGCGGATGGTCGTCCAGATGCCTTGAAATCATCGGTTTATACAGGAATTGCTTACGTAGTCACAGTCGCAATTCTGATTACGCCTTACTTGTTACTTGGGAATCAATATATTGCTCTAGGCGTGATGCTTTTCTCGGTTGTATTAATCATTTTTCTCTTTAATTACTATATTTCAGTGGCGAAAGATTTGGAGTTCAAAAAAAGATTCTTCCAGATGGCCATTATCTCGCTATCGGTTGCGGTCATTTCTTTCTTCATTGGAATCTTGGTGAAAAAATTCCTTGGAGTGGACATTTAAACTCATTCAAAAAACCGGATCGCGGATCCGGTTTTTCTTTGTTCAAAGTTGCTTCGCGAAACGCCAATGACGTTCATTACCGAAAGAGAAAAACCCACTAAGGAGGGAGTGCGAAACAACTTTGGATGCCTGAAGCATCGTTCGAAGTTGCATAAGCAACAAAACATCATAAACAAAAGACGATGTTCAAGAAGACCAAATACTTCTTCCGAATTTATCGTAACTTAAATATGAACATATGTCAAGAATTGGTCATGAAAAACGCCGAAGAAAATTCGGCGTTTTTGCATTTATCCTAGGATATTCATGAGATCATCGACGGCTGTCATGTCCGCTTCGTCCATGTTGAAGACGTTGATATCTGCAACAATGGCGATTTGAACCAGCAAATCATCATAATGATCTTGAATATTGGTAATCATCTCTTGCGCTTCGGCACTCGTCATATCGAGATTCTTTTGGAACAAACTGTTATTCAAAATGACAAAGGCGGCATCGAGAATGTCTTGCGCATCGGCTTTGGTTCCGCTATCGAGGAACGCATCCAAGAACTTCGCCAATAGGACAGGGCGAGAATAGGAATAGACATCATCATAATAGTAATCGCTACCATCCGCGTAATCGGCGCCATATTCACCGGCCAAATACTCATCGAGATCATTCTCCAATTTGGTCCAATCGTCAAAGAATCCATCAACAGCGGTGAGTTCGGCGTCTTTCACCATCCCCACGAGCGTCATAATGTTGGATTCGGCGACGGCAATCAAGTCGCCTGCTAATTCTTCGTATTCCGCTTCGGAAATATTGGTGGAATCATAGAAACCATATTCTTCGTAAGGAATCGAGGAAAGTACCACACGAACAAAGGCTTGTGCGACCTCTTCATTGACTTCATCCGTAATGATATAGGCAAACGTCACCATTTGTTCGACCATATTGACGAGATCAAGATTCGTTTGAAGGAATTTTTGTCTCTCTGTCAAATCCGTGGATGTATAGAAGGTATAGGATTGATCCATTTGATATTCATAGATGGCTCTTAAGATCTCACCATCGGTGTCATCAAACCACTTGAGAATGGGATCCATCAAATCATATGCGAATTGATCGAGTGTATCAATATCCGCAAACGAAATCGATAAGATTGCGGCAGGGACCGAAGGATCCATATCCGAAACCATCGTCAAATAGCCTTCAAACAACGCTTGACGTTGTTCAAAACTTAACACATCGCGCATTTCTTGAATCAATCCATCATTGTCTTTTTGGAAGGTATTGAAATACTTGATGGCAAGAATCATCGTTTCAAGTTGGAATGTCTCTTCATCTTCGGCAAAGACTTTGATTTGGTTGACGAAGTTGGCGTCAATCGTATCGATCATTTTTGCGAAAAACTCAATCGACAACAAGACTTGTGCGGCATTGGCGGTCGGGTATGTGACGACAGCCGTTTCTTCGGAAAGCGATCCGGCGGCGGCTGTCAGCACCTCAAATAGTGCCACCATATCTTCTAGAGTCGGCATGTTGTCGAGCATTGCGGCCGATAATTCATCTTTGATCATCACGATTTCTTCGGTATCAAGATCGGCAGGATTGTCGACGTTGGTCAAATTTTGAATCGCGGTGAAGAAATCGGTGTCGAGTTGATTGATCATTGACACAAAGTATTCCACCGTATGCAGTGCGGCGAGAACCACTTCGTCTGAAGAGTCCGCGAGCGTGGCTTTTAAGGTTTCAAGGTTGTCGATTTCAGCTTGAATTTCATCGATGCGACCTTGATAATATCCGTCGTCGTCCCAACCCCAATCGATATAATCTTGATAGTATTCGATGTCTGTCCCCATACTTTCGATTTGATCATCGATTAATACTGGCAGCATCAAAATAAAGCCGTTGATCAACGCTTCAAAATTGATGTCTCCCGCAAGCAGGGTATGAAGTGCATTACTCATCTCGAGAATGTCGCCTTCTGCTGCTTCCATGTCAGAAGTGAAGGTTTGAAGGCTTGTCATGAACGCATCAAAATCGTCCGCAACCATGCCCTTTTCGACCAAAGCTTCCGCGAAACCATCGGGCATACCATCAAAATTCTCTCCAACCAGCGTGTCGAGATCCGCAATCGCTTGGGTTTTGTCTTCGACATAGGCAATGCTGCCAGAGAGACCTGAGTTTTGATAGCCCCGTTTCGCATCTGTTTGGACTTGGAACACAATCACAGCACCTGTGAGTTGAGAAAAATCATAGGAGTTGGAAGAAACCGTTTTGATTTCTTCGCCATCTGCATAGATGATATAACCATCGGCTTCGGCGACAGCATCCCATGAAAGCACTTTGCCGGAAATTGCTAAATTGGTTGGCGCCGGCGCAACCACCGTGTAGTCAATGTCGATGTCTGATCCGCCGTTATTGCATGCGAACAAGGCAAACGACGCAAGAAAAAGCAATAACAATACTTTCCATTTGTTTCTCATTTTTTCCCCTCCATATTTATATATTTTCCAAAATCATTTGGTCATTCCTATTTTTTTGAATTCGAGATGATGTCTGCTCGAAATGTCAACCTTGTATACCAAGTATACATCAGAACCATCATCGTTACAACAATGCCATAAGCAATTCCGATGGAAACGAGATCGGGTGTAATCTGTTTGTAATATCGAAATAGCATCATCATTTTTGGAAACCAAGCAGCAAACCCTAAAGCTTCCACGCTTCCAATGATCAGTAACATGAAAACAAGCACTCCTGATTCTAGCCCCAACGCAATGATCCTCGTTTTTGGACTTTCTCCTAAAATCCAACGTTTTGCAAATGCACTCCGCTCCACATCAAAAATGAGGACAATTTGATCCACAACGACAATCGCCAACGCGAATACAATGACCACTGAAAAAAACAAGAACATGTCCGTCGCGCGTAATAATTGTGCGGTAAAGTCTTCCATAAAATCGGACATCGACACGATATAGTACATCCGTGGCGCATATCGGGTCACTAACTCGTGTTCGACCTCAGAAGTTGGTGTCGTTTTTAAAAACAAAGCATTGGTCGTGAAAAGATCGGGATTCGTCGTGCCCAATGAAACATAGGCAAGTTGATCAAACTCTGTATCCAAAAATCCTACCACGGTAAACTCGAAATCGCATGCCCGCTCCGCAATTCCGTATACCCTTACGGTTCCAGGGCGATAATTTCCTGCGCGAACGGAATTGATGTAATGCCTGAACATGACCTCAAAGTAATTAACGGCGCTGCCGAGTTCAAGCCCATGTAGCACATCGGGATAATGCACATCCCATGCCACGAATGGCTTCCCAACTTCTGCTGCAGCCTGAGCTGCGCCTACTCCTGTTCCGCCTGCAGCTGAAGCAATGATGTCACAGCCCTTGCTGGCAAGCGACAAGCCAAGTTCCTTGCCCTTTGATGGGTCGCTGAAGCTATTTGCATAGACCACGAGATCCACCACTTTGGGATTGGTCTTGCGCAGACCCTGCTGCCACCCGGCTATGATTTCGTTGATAACACCCATGTCGGCTCCGCCAACCATACCGACTTTCCCGGTCTTGGTCATGAGTCCGGCTACACAGCCGGCCAGATATGCGGTCTCAAGTCTGTCAAGCTTGAATTCCTGAATATTCTTGTACTGTTCGATATTTCGAACGCCCGCATCCAGTATGGCA